>NZ_JAUBRI010000096.1:0-18568 GCF_036701795.1 Microcoleus sp. N9_A1 | reverse complement strand
ATCTTCTCTTCATCCCTTGGGCTTGTCTTGGCAACTAGATTAACTGTTACCCCTACTTATTGAGCCGATACGATTTTAGCCCTAATTTATGGTAGTAAGCTTCGCAGTGCACACCCTACAAATAAAGTTTGTACGTAAGTCTTACAGCGTATTTCCGGTTTAGGAAGTGCAGTAGGGACAAAGGCTTTCGCCGTGTCCCTACGGGGATCTATCACTCTTGTGGGGAGTAGGGGGTGGGCATCCTGCCCGCCCTAAACATACAAGTTAAATGCACAACAGCTTACTCATCTTCTGCATAGATAAACCGATACAATTCGCTAGGATCGGGCTCAGCGCTTTTCTCAGCAAAATCCACTGCATCGTCAATTACTGCTTGAATCTTATTATCGATCTCTTTCAATTCTTCAGCAGTTGCCAAAGTTCGATCGATCAAATCAGCAGCCAACTTCTTAATCGGATCGCGGGGGAACCAATATTCCTTCTCTTCTTTAGAACGCAACTCATCAGGATCTGCCAAAGAATGGCCGCGAAAGCGATAAGTCAAAGCCTCGATCAAAGTCGGCCCCTCGCCGGCTCGCGCCCGCGCCACAGCTTCCTTCGCCACTTCCCGCACCGCCAAAACATCCATCCCATCAACCTCAAAGCCAGCCATGCCAAAAGCATGAGCTTTTTTGTAAATCAGCGGGTCAGAAGTAGCTCGCTCGTGGGCCATCCCGATCGCCCATTTGTTGTTTTCCACAACATAAATAATCGGCAACTTCCACAAAGCCGCCATATTCAAACATTCAAAAAACTGCCCGTTATTTGCAGCACCATCGCCAAAAAAACAAGCAGTCACGCCATCGGAACTCTCATCCCCCAAAGCTTCGCGGCGGTACTTGGATTGAAAAGCCGCCCCCGTAGCTACAGGAATCCCCTCAGCCACAAAAGCATAACCTCCCAACAGTCGGTGTTCGGCCGAAAACATGTGCATCGAACCGCCGCGGCCTTTCGAGCAACCAGTTTCCTTCCCGAACAACTCCGCCATTACCTCCCGCGCCGGGACGCCCGCGCTCAAAGCGTGAACGTGATCGCGGTAGGTGCTGCTGACGTAATCAGTGTCATCCCGGCGCATCGATCGAATGACGCCAGTAGAGACAGCTTCCTGACCGTTGTACAAGTGGACAAAACCAAACATTTTGCCCCGGTAGTACATCTCAGCACACTTGTCCTCAAAGTAGCGCCCCAAGACCATATCCTCGTAGAGCATCAAGCCCTCATCCCGAGAAATGGTTACGCTTTGCGCGTCAAAAACTGGTAAAGTCCGTTCCTGAACCATAAATAATTAATACCCGACGATCGGCTTCCTAGACATCTAAATTTAAACCCAGATGGGACACAACCGCAGCAGAAAACGATCAAACGTTTTCTGTGCAACAGTTCACCAATTGTTAAAATGAGTTTGGCAGGCGGGGCGGATTGCCGGGACTCGGAGAACCAACTCCCATCTAAACCCCATGCACACGAATGATATAATTCCATTACTCTCAAACCCGAAAATGGTCAAGAGTCAAACCACTCATTTAGCTGACGGGCAGTGAGCCTTTGCATTTTCCTCACTGTAAAACGCCCTAGAGGGAAAAAAATCAGAGGATCTCTACGGCAAGTCCAACATACCGTGAATCGGGCGGTTGGAAGCCAACACCAGAATTTTTGATTTGGTTTGCGGGAGTATGTCACTTAAGATAGGCTAATTCAGTTGCTAGCGCTTTGGGGAAGTGGACGTAGTGTTAATTCCACTAGATTACTACCGGATTTTGGGTCTACCGATTCAAGCTACTGCCGAACAGTTGCAGCAGGCTCACCGCGATCGAACTTTACAGCTTCCGCGCAGGGAGTATTCCGAAGTTGCGATCGTCGCCCGCAAACAACTGCTCGATGAAGCCTGCGCCGTTCTGTCAGACTCAGACGGGCGCAAAGCTTACGATGCGAGTTTTTTAGCCAAAACTTACGATCGAGAGTCGGAAGCAGCACAGGAAGCCAAGCACCAGAGGTCAAAAACCTCAGCAGGCACGGCCACAGTCCTGCAAGACGCAGGAGAAACCGCTCCGGCAGAGTTCAAGGCTTTAGAGGCTGCTCCCGACCCCCACACTCCAAGTATTGAAATCGATGACAACCAATTCGTAGGAGCCCTGCTCATACTGCAAGAACTGGGGGAATACGAACTCGTACAGAAGCTGGGTCGCCCGTATCTTAACAATGGCAGCATCGCGATCGCAGAAGGTCGTTTCGGCGACCAAGAGCTCGTGAGGCCAGATATAGTTTTAACCGTCAGCCTTGCCTGTCTAGAACTCGGCCGCGAACAGTGGCAGCAAGGTCAGTACGAAAATGCCGCAAAATCATTAGAAGCAGGTCAAGAATTGCTGCTGCGCGAAAGCCTATTTGCAAGCGTGAGGGGTGAAATGCAAGCCGACATATACAAACTCCGTCCGTACAACATTTTAGAGCTATTATCACTCCCCGAAGAAAAAGTCGCCGAGCGTCGCCGGGGACTGCAAATCCTGCGAGAAATGCTTCAAGAACGAGGCGGTATCGACGGTTCGGGAGACGATCGATCGGGCTTAGGAATAGAAGACTTCCTCCGGTTCGTGCAGCAAATGCGAAAACACCTAACCAGCAGCGAGCAGCAAGCCCTATTTGAAGCCGAAGCCGGCCGCCCCTCCGCAGTCGCCACTTACCTCTCGGTCTACACCCTGTTAGCCCAAGGATTTGCCGCCAGACAGCCATCGATGATCCGTCGCGCCAAGCTGATGCTGATGCAGCTCGGTCGCCGCCAAGACGTTCACCTGGAAAAAGCCGTCTGTTCCCTGCTGCTGGGCCAGACAGAAGAAGCCAGCAGAGCCCTCGAACTGAGTTCGGAAAAAGAACCCCTGGCCTTTATTCGCGAACATTCCCAAGATTCACCCGATTTGTTGCCCGGACTGTGCTTGTACGCCGAACATTGGCTACAAGAAGAAGTGTTTCCCCACTTCCGCGACTTGGCTAACGAGTCAGTGTCCTTGAAAGACTACTTTGCCGACCCGAAAGTACAAGCTTACCTAGAAGCTTTGCCACAGGACTCAGAAACCGCCAACGAATGGGTCGTCGTGCAGCCCCGATCCGGCAAGCCCCCGGGGCGACTGCAACCGACCGCAGGTCGATCGCCCGCTGCCATACCCGCACAGCCATCCACAGCCAAGCAGGGAGCCAGTACCGTCACCTTGACCCCCGTACCGGGCGACGCTTCCACCGCAGCCTCGGGCGCGAAATCTCAGGCAACGGTGGCCGCGCCGAGCGCTGTTGCCGCCGTCTCTCTCCCGATAGCGACAGTGCCACACCCCGCAGACTCGACTTCCAAACAACGCAGACGCCCACATTCAGGGCGCAGCGGAACAAGCGGCAATGGGCTAAAGGGCGATTTTGTCGATCGGGCGCGCACCAAGGCAGCAGAAATTACCGCCCAAGTCAAGTCCATGCCTCCAAACAGGCTGGCTTTGCTTCTAGTCGCAGGTGTCCTGAGCCTGTTATTCCTGTGGTTAATACTCAGTCTGTTGGCTAGCGCGATGCAAGCCCTATCGGGCCCCCTCCAAGGAGAGCAAGCCCTGGTTCGCCTGGAAGAACCGCCCCTAGAAATCCCTGCCTTGGCCGCGGCCCCAGAACCGAGCGCAGCAGGCGCAGTGTCGGGAGCAATCACTGAGGAATCAGCCGGACAAATAGTTCAAAGCTGGCTGTCGGCGAAAGCAGCGGCTTTGGGCCCCAATCACGCTGTCGAAGAATTAAAGCAAGTTCTGACAGAACCGGCTTTGTCTCGCTGGCAATTGATGGCAGAAGCTCAACAGCGAAACAACGCGTCCCAGCGTTATGTACACAAGCTGCAAGTTAATGCAGTTAAGACGAATCCGACTAATCCCGATCGCGCCCAAGTAGAAGCCCAAGTCGCGGAAAAAGCCGAAGTGTTCGATCGATCTCAACTCGTTTCTTCGCGCAATGAAAACCTGCGGGTGCGCTACGACTTGATCCGTCAAGAGGGACAGTGGCGGATTATGGATTGGCAAGTGATTAAGTAAGGAATTGTTCAGTTGACAGTTGACAGTTGACAGTTGACAGTTGACAGTTGACAGTTGACAGTTGACAGTTGACAGTTGACAGTTGACAGCTTGATACCGACATCTACCTGGAAGGAAGAGGATTGGAGTAATGAACAGTCTTCTTTTAATCTCTCCTGATCGGGGTTCTGGCTGTAAACCTATTCTTTCTGGTAATTAGTAATTGGTAATTGGTAATTTATGCTGGCTAATTACTAATTACCAATTTTTGATTATCCGTTTAATTGTTAATAGCAAAAGCGGGAGTTTTGAATTGCAGATTATTGTTGAAGGCTGGCGTTTTATTTATTTATCATTCCTATTGCGTAGCCAATCAATTTCAACTGCTGGAAATGCTCGATCGCCCGCGAGGACAAATTGAGCTTTTCCACCGCGATATGCCCTACATTGATGCAGCTTGGGAGACGAAAAGTAGTTTGTTCGATCGCCCAAATGAAACATTACTTCGCAGCATTAAGAGCCCTGCGGTAAATCAGTCAGCCGATGTTACCCTGCGAATGTACTGCCCGTGGGACTTCTCGGCCTCCAGCAGCGCCCAAACTTGGGTATTTGCAGCCACAGAATGGGGAATTATTACCAGTACAGTATTACAGGCGATGGGTGTTAAGTCGATCGCCAAAACCCCGGTTAACTCAGAAACAAAAATTATTACACCTTCAGCTTGGTCAAAAGCCGGCTTAATTCGCAGCGGAGTTGAGGCAGATCGCATTGCCGTCGTACCTTTGGGAGTCGATCCTCAGATTTATTATCCTGCTGCGGGCGATCGGCGTCAATCACTGCGCCAAAGCTTGGGCTGGTCAAACTATTTTATATTTTTAAACATCGGAGGACAAACCGATCGCAAAGGTATTCGCCCTTTATTAAAAGCCTTCGCTGCGGTAGTTGACAAATATCCCGATGCGAGATTAGTTTTAAAAGGTTCTGAACTGCTTTATCCGTCGAGAGACGAGATTGCTGAAGCGTGCCGAGTTGTACTCAACGATGCGGAAAGAGCGAGAGTTTTACCAAGATTGATTTATACTGGGAGCCAGCTATCTTTTGCTCAAATAGCTGAGTTTTACCAAGCAGCAGATGTTTATGTTTCTCCCTATTTGGCAGAAGGTTTTAATCTGCCGGTGTTGGAAGCTGCGGCTTGTGGTTTGCCGGTTATTTGCACGGAGGGCGGCCCTACGGATGATTTTACGCGATCGAACTTTGCACAGCGGATTGAGAGTAAATTTAAGGCTGTGGTGAGTGACGGGGAAACCTTATTTATCTTAGCTCCTGAGTGGGAACATTTGACTGATTTGATGCAAGGGGCGATCGAACAGCCTGGAATCGCTGCGAAAGCGAGGGTTGCGGGCCCGGCTTTTGTGGCTGAAAATTTTACCTGGCGGCGCGTAGTCGATCGATTGCTTGAGGTTATGGGAGGAGATAAAAAGAGAGAGGAGAGGTCTATTTTTGAGCCAATAATTTTGTAGTTTGGACGTTTCAAGCCCTAGATGGGGAAATAGGTATTTTCCGGCGTGCGATCGTTAGCTCTTGTTCTAAATATAATTTGTTTCAATCCCTGATAGGGTTTTAGGTATTTTCCGGCTTGGAGGATTTCTTCTCCCTGTAATTCCCAGGGGCCGTGTTTCAATCCCTGATAGGGTTTTAGGTATTTTCCGGCTCTTGCGCTATACTAAAAATATCGTTTACAACAACAGCTATGGAAGTTTCAATCCCTGATAGGGTTTTAGGTATTTTCCGGCTCACCGGCAGCTTTGCGTCCGATAGGAAAAGAGGGTTTCAATCCCTGATAGGGTTTTAGGTATTTTCCGGCACGCAAACCAGGCAGACTTGATCCGGTTTAATCCAGTTTCAATCCCTGATAGGGTTTTAGGTATTTTCCGGCTTGACGTGCAAGATATGGCAGATGAGGGATGGGTGTTTCAATCCCTGATAGGGTTTTAGGTATTTTCCGGCCGTAGAAACAGACTTGCAAAATAAGTCTAAATTCGTTTCAATCCCTGATAGGGTTTTAGGTATTTTCCGGCTCTGGAATTTCATCATCATCCAACGCTAATTCTTCCTCGTTTCAATCCCTGATAGGGTTTTAGGTATTTTCCGGCTTAAATTGGGGTGCATCTACCCCTATTTTTTTTGTTTCAATCCCTGATAGGGTTTTAGGTATTTTCCGGCTGCGATATCCCCCGCTTGTCTGCGAGATACTGCACCATGTGTTTCAATCCCTGATAGGGTTTTAGGTATTTTCCGGCTGTCGGGTGCGAGCCTTGTCAACTGGGGTGCGCGTGTTTCAATCCCTGATAGGGTTTTAGGTATTTTCCGGCGCAAGCTGACGCTCGGAGTTTTGCAAGCTTCGGGTTTCAATCCCTGATAGGGTTTTAGGTATTTTCCGGCGTGGACTTCTACAGGCAACGTTCTCAAGCTAGAAGTTTCAATCCCTGATAGGGTTTTAGGTATTTTCCGGCTAACGCTTGGTTTCGACTGCCGATTTAAGCAGCAAGTTTCAATCCCTGATAGGGTTTTAGGTATTTTCCGGCTACTCATCCCGTAAATATTAGTAAGTCTACCGAAAGCCAGTTTCAATCCCTGATAGGGTTTTAGGTATTTTCCGGCCTTATAATAGGCAGCTAGGCAGGGTGATCCAGTTAGAGTTTCAATCCCTGATAGGGTTTTAGGTATTTTCCGGCAGTAGGGCGGGTAGCCACAATTTTGCACTGCATTGTTTCAATCCCTGATAGGGTTTTAGGTATTTTCCGGCGATTCAGCTCGACTGCTTCTTCCAAATTTACCGTCTGTTTCAATCCCTGATAGGGTTTTAGGTATTTTCCGGCCCATATTTTGACTTCAGCCTTGCCACATCGTTTGATGTTTCAATCCCTGATAGGGTTTTAGGTATTTTCCGGCGGTTCCATTTAATATGAAATTTAGTGCCTTTCTTAAAGTTTCAATCCCTGATAGGGTTTTAGGTATTTTCCGGCGTTACCACGGTCGAGGAGCTTGCTTATATTAGCTCATATTGGTTTCAATCCCTGATAGGGTTTTAGGTATTTTCCGGCACAACTTAGCTCTGTGTTTGGAAGCCCTAGCAAATTGTTTCAATCCCTGATAGGGTTTTAGGTATTTTCCGGCTTTGATTACAATGGTTTATCAACCTATTAGAAAGTTTCAATCCCTGATAGGGTTTTAGGTATTTTCCGGCCAAATAAATTTAGGAAATTCTAAAAACTTAGCAACTGTTTCAATCCCTGATAGGGTTTTAGGTATTTTCCGGCTTGCCATAGTTCATCCTCTAGTAAGTGATACGGGGTGAGTTTCAATCCCTGATAGGGTTTTAGGTATTTTCCGGCCACAACTACCTCTGGGAGTTCATCTGGGCGGGCTGGGGTTTCAATCCCTGATAGGGTTTTAGGTATTTTCCGGCAGCAACCCCCGCAGAGTCTTGGTCGTCAAAGCGTGAGTTTCAATCCCTGATAGGGTTTTAGGTATTTTCCGGCTGTCAATCTCTGTGATATTAGGATAGATGCCCGGGTTTCAATCCCTGATAGGGTTTTAGGTATTTTCCGGCGCCAATCTCGCACACCGCTCGGTGTACGTGTAAACGTTTCAATCCCTGATAGGGTTTTAGGTATTTTCCGGCTAGCGTCTTTGATCTCACCGAGAGATATATATCTCGTTTCAATCCCTGATAGGGTTTTAGGTATTTTCCGGCTATGTAAAAAGCCTCTCGCTTGAGACTTTCAATTTCCGTTTCAATCCCTGATAGGGTTTTAGGTATTTTCCGGCGCTTGGAGATTGCACGGGGTAACGTATCAGCGGCGTTTCAATCCCTGATAGGGTTTTAGGTATTTTCCGGCTACCCTACTGGCTGCCGGAAGACTTGCGACCAAAACCAGTTTCAATCCCTGATAGGGTTTTAGGTATTTTCCGGCGTCCAACTGCACAATTCCAAATATCGTGGCAGTAAGTTTCAATCCCTGATAGGGTTTTAGGTATTTTCCGGCTGGAGGGGGCACGGGCACCGGAACTAAAGAATATATGGTTTCAATCCCTGATAGGGTTTTAGGTATTTTCCGGCAAGCCGAGAGCCAAAGTAAACCAACACGCAATCGTCACAAGTTTCAATCCCTGATAGGGTTTTAGGTATTTTCCGGCCGCCCGTTCCAGAAGCCACGGTGTATTTGGTTTTCAAGGTGCAGTTGCGTCCAGCTAAGATAAAAGTACCATTCCAGCCTTCGGCTTGTCAATACCCGATTTTCCATAATCACTCCAAAACCTTATCCTGTAAAGCTTTCAGACTTTGCGTCCGTCTTTTTTTTACACTAGGGGCATCAAACTCTTGCGGAACATGAGTTTGAGCCGAAAAATTTGATACTCCGATTTTAACACCTACCCATTGACGCAAACTAAGCAAAAAATATTCTGCGCTCAACGGGATCTACGCCACCAATACCTTCGATCTTAGCCTGACAGCAAGCGCACAGCGGAAAAAACCAAAACAGTCTTCCTTGGGTTGCATGACTTGGTTCGGCATGGCGATCGTAACTTAGACTTGAGTCCTAGCCTGCATCAATCTCCTCAACTGGTTGCATGATATCGTTTCCGGTAGCATCGGAATAATATATTTGGATCATGTCAGTGCGAGCTTAAGAGCTTGCGGCGTGGCTAGCGAGCTCTTAAGCTCGCACGCTCATAATTCCGATGCTACCGGATTTGATATGACTTTCTTCAAGGGCGATCGTAACTTACCATACTCAGTCTCACTCAATTCAGCACACTCAAACACACTGTACTACATTCACTGCCCATAAAGGGAAGCTCAAGGAAAAACCAATAACCTACCGCAATATAGCCATAAAAGACTACTTAAAATTAGCAAAAAAAACACAACGATTTCGCCCACAAAAAAGCAAAGGGATTTAAAAACTACTCCGCTATTGTAAAAATAATTATCTCATATTTAACAGATAATCGAGTTAGACACTTATCTAAAAAATCTCCCGAACAAGCCCGATAAAATGTTCTAAATCCTAGGTTTATCAAAACCTATATTTGAGCAAATCCCAGACCAAAATTTATCTTTTACCGGAATTTAACCCCAATTAATTGCTAGGAGCGATCGACCCCGACTTATTCAGCAAAATCTAAACGTTCAATAATTAGCGAATTTTTACCTGCCATATTTGCAGTATTTGCGCTTCCGAGTTACGAAAAATATTATTGGCGTATTGCCTAAAAATTCTCCAAATTAACTTAAAATCAGTAGAGTGGCATTTACCTTAAAACTCCCTATGACAAAAGCCGAAATTAGCACCAAAAACATCACAATTCCTAACGGGGATTTGCAAATAGCTGCATACCTAGCCCAGCCAGCCTCCCCAGGACAATTTCCCGCAGTTATCGTAATTCAAGAAATCTTTGGCGTCAACTCGCACATCCGCGAAGTTACTGAAAGAATAGCAAAAGAAGGATATGTGGCGATCGCCCCAGCCATTTACCAGCGTCAAGCCCCCGGCTTTGAAACCGGCTACACACCCGAAGCTATCCAAATCGGCAGAGAATACAAAGAAAAAACCACCGCTTCCGAACTTCTCGGCGATATCCAAGCCACCATCGATTACCTCAAAACTCTACCCTCTGTCAAACAACAAGGCTTTGGCTGCATCGGTTTCTGCTTTGGAGGACACGTCGCCTACCTCGCCGCTACTTTGCCCGAAATCAAGGCTACAGCGTCGTTCTACGGCGCCGGTATCGCCACCCAAACCCCCGGCGGTGGCACCCCCACGATCGCCCGCACAGCAGACATTAAAGGCACTCTCTACGCCTTGTTTGGCACTCAAGACCCCAGCATTCCCTTAGAACAAGTTGACCAAATCGCCGCAGAATTGCAAAAACACAGTATTTCTCACCGAATTTTCCGCTACAATGCCGATCACGGCTTCTTCTGCGACCACCGCGGCAGTTACGACGCTACGGCAGCAGCCGACTCGTGGACGCAGGTGAAGCAGCTATTTCATCAGCAACTTCAACCAGCTTAGAGAGTGGGAGATGGGGAAATAAGGAGAGTGGGAAATAAGGAGAGTGGGAAAGGGAGAGGGGGAGAGTGGGAGAGTGGGGGAATATCTTCCTTCTTCCTTCAACAACTGTCAACTGACAACTGACAACTGTCAACTGACAACTGTCAACTGACAACTGACAACTGTCAACTGGCAACTGGCAACTAAATTACTGACAACTGACAACTAAACTGACATGAATTCCAAATCTACAGGTTCTCAAAGCGCAAAAGCATCCTTTTCAATGGATGATTTTGCTAAAGCCCTCGAACAGCACAATTACGAGTTCCAGAAGGGACAAGTAGTTCGCGGCAAAGTGTTCGAGTACGACTCAAACGGCGCGTATGTTGATATCGGCGGCAAGTCTTCGGCTTTTTTGCCGATCGAAGAGGCTGCTTTGAGAACAGTAACGGATTTGTCGGAAGTGGTTCCGCTGGACGAGGAACGGGACTTTTTGATTATCCGCGAACAAGATGCAGATGGCCAAGTTACTTTGTCTCTGCGGCAGTTACAAATTCAGCAAGCTTGGGAAGATTTAGTTGAATTGCAGGAAACCGGTAAAGTTCTTCAGGTGCGGGTTTCTGGGGCGAATAAGGGCGGCGTGACTGTAGATGTTCAGGGAATGCGCGGTTTTATTCCCCGATCGCACTTAGTGGAACGCGATAACCTAGAATCGCTGATCGGTCAATCTTTGACCGTTAATTTTTTGGAGGTTGATCGCGAACGAGAAAAACTCGTACTTTCCCAGCGGATGGCCACTCAATCGAATGCTTTCAAGGATTTGCAAATTGGTCAGTTGGTCGAGGGAAAAGTCAGCAGCATCAAGCCTTTTGGCGTGTTTGTGGACTTGGAAGGAGTTAGCGGTTTGCTGCACATCAAGCAAGTCAGCCAAAAATATATTGAGAACCTCGGACAAGTTTTTGCCCCAGGCCAACCCCTGAAAGCCGTGGTGGTTGACCTCGATGAAAGTCGTGGTCGGATTTCGCTTTCTACTCGGGTACTGGAAAATTATCCAGGGGAAATGGTGGATAAAATGGCGGATGTTATGGATACGGCAGAAGAGCGATCGGAACGTGCTAGAAAGACTCTTTCTTAAGTCTTGACAAACTTACCCGTTTACTTGTTTTCAGGCAAAACCAGGAAACGAGTAAACGAGGGAAAATTTAGCAAAAATTGCCCCAATGTGCGATCGGGCTTCATCAGCTATCCAAAAATGTGTTCCCCCGTTGGTACGGCTTAACAGCGGATGATTTGAAGCAAATTTTAAGCCAATTTTCAACATAGTTTCTGAGTGGCAAAATAGTCAGTATTAGCACAATTCAAAATAGAAAGAACAAGTAATGAAAATTCGTGAGGTACTCAAGCGATTATAAGGGGATGGATGGTATGAAGCAAGAATGCGAGGCAGTCATTGAGTCCTGAAGCACCCTGAAAAACCTGGTATCGTAGTTGTACCGGGTAGTTTTTCAGATGAAGTCGCCATTGGAACTCTCAAAAGTATTTGGAAGCAAGCACAACTGGAGGAGGAATAATGAAGGAATATGTTGTAATCTTTGAATGGGCCGGCGCTAACTATTCAGCTTATGTTCCAGATTTTCCTGGTTGTATTTCTACAGGTAAGACACTTGAAGAAACAGAAAGCAATATTAAAGAAGCAATTGAGCTTTATATTGACACGCTCCGAGAGGATAGTCAACTCATCCCAGAACCGTCGCTCAAAACTAAGACAATTTCTGTTGCAGCTTAATTAGCATGAATTTCAATCTTCATTTTCCATTAAACAGTTTTAGCCACAGTCGAAGTTGTTTCAGTCTCAACCTGTGCTTCCACCGGCCAAGCATTTTTCATATCTAGTGCTTGTTTCGGCTGATAAACTGCCAAGTCGAACCAGAAAGTCGTGCCCACATTAACTTCGCTAACTAAATTAATTTTAGTGTGGTGCTTGTCAATAATGTTTCTGACAATAGAAAGACCTAATCCAGTTCCTTCTAAAGTGTGTACTCTGTTTTCTACCCGGAAAAAGCGATCGAATATTGCTTGTTGATCTTCAGGATCTATGCCAATTCCCGTATCAGAAATTTCGATCCGCACTACCGGAAAATGTTTGGCATCCGGTGACAAGTTGTGCTTGACGGATTGACCGTCTTTGTGGGTGGGCGCCTCCGGCTCTAGCAAATACGCTCGAATTGCCACCTTGCCGCCGGACTGAGTAAATTTTAAGGCATTTCCTACTAAATTTGCGAATACTTGCAGCAGCAAATCGTAATGACCTAAAGCAGGTGGCAAATATGGGTCAACTTCTTGCTCTAATTCAATGCCTTTATCCTTAGCATTTAACTGATAAGTCCGCAGGGTTTGTTCGACAGCTTGCGGGAGGTCAACAGCCTCCAAGTGATAAACTCGGCAGGATTCCAGTCGCGACAAGTCTAACACGTCGTTAACTAAACGAGTTAGTCGATCGGTTTCTCGGTTGGCAATTTCTAGGAATTCCCTGCGCTCGCTTTCTAGAAGGTCTTCTCCGTACTCGTGGAGAGTCTCGATAAAAGATTTGATATTAAATAAAGGTGTTCTCAATTCGTGAGAAACATTGCTGATAAAATTGCTTTTAGCCTCATTGAGTTCTACTTCGCGAGTAATGTCCTGCACTGTCATTGCAATGCCTTTGAGACTTTCTCGGTAATTTCCGGAACCTTGATGCTTGGAGGTTTGCTCGTAGAAAGTACACTCTACAGCTAGCGGGCGTTGTGGCTCGGTACAGGTATCTTCCTCATGGCGGACGCAGCTTCTGCACAGCGGTTCGGCACCGGGCGCTTTGTGCAGAATGACTGTAGTTAAAACAATCCGAATTGTACGGTTAACTGGTTCGCTCATAGAGATGCGAAATTCGCCGCCTTCGCGATCGCCCGCAGTTATTTCCTGCAAAGGTCTCGCCAAGTCCTGCTGAACTTCCGAAGGCAAAATGTTCAGAACATTTACTCCGAGCGCATTTTTACCTTCCCATCCAAAAATTCGCATACCCGTCGGGTTAACTAAAATCACCTGCAAATTTGCGTCTAATAAAAGCGCGCCATCAGCAATCGTTGAAACCAATGTTTCTAACTTAGCTTTTTCCGCTGTCAACTCTTCAATATTTTGTTCTTCATAACTTTCGAGTTTCTGGGCCATCTCGTTAAAACTGCCAATCAACTCGCCCAATTCTCCCCCTAAAGGCAGGTCAACTCGCTGCTTAAAATTCCCGCTGGCAATGTTTTTAACCCCGAAGACTAATTGTTTGATAGGCTGAGTAATTGTCAGGGCATTAAATACAGCGCCCAAAATTACCATCACCCAAATGGTTACAAATACTGCTAAAGTGACATCCCTAGTCAGATTTGAAGAGATAACTGCGGCGGGATTTGGGTTAATGCCGATCGCCAAAACTCCCAAATATTTGTCTTCATGAATTAACGGCACAAACACATCGGTAACTTCTCCATCTGGCGTCAAATGCTGCCGTACCAAAGGCAAAGAAGTTAAATTTCTCGCCTCAATATCGGCGAGAAAATTATCGGGAAGTTTGATCTGGCGGCGCAGCGTCAGGGAAGTCTGCACCTCGGATTCCGAAAATGGTATCCCCAGGAAAATATCTCCGGCTTCGTCTGCGTAAAGCATATAGCGGACGCTGGAGGTGCTGCTGTAAAATTGGCGGGAAAAGCGGGCGACTTCGGAGCGATCGTTTTTGGCAATCAGCGGCGCCACATTTGCCGCCAACAGCAGGCCGAGGTCTCGGCCGTAACGAGTATCGTTAAGTCGGGCGTCTTGCTGGATAGTATTCACGGCCCAGAATGTCAGGCCGCTCATAATTAACGACACTACGAGGGTAGCACCGGCCATCAGGCGGGTCTGGAGGGTAAAATCCGACCACCAGCGGGCAATAATTTCTCCGATTTTGTTTAGTATGGCCAGCATTTCACCAGTTCACCAGTTCAATATTAAAAGCAAGATCAATTCCGTTGGCTCCCGATCGAATTTTCTGCTGCGACTTGTCCGCTACCGCCACCGCAGAGATACCAAACTTCATTGTTACATTTCTACATTGAGATTGCTTGGCTTTCGGATGGCGGCCGATGTCGCAATTCCTAATTTTTCTCCCCCAAAGCTCGGCGACCGATGTCCCGACGGCAGTAGACCCCTTCAAATTGGATACAATCAACTGCTGCATAAGCTTTGGAGATAGCTTGTTCCAAAGTTTCTCCCGCCGCAGTGACGCCCAAAACCCGGCCTCCGTCGCTCACCAACTGCTGGTGCTTCAACTGAGTCCCGGCGTGAAACACTTCTGCTCCTTTGGCTTCAGCTTCCTCGATACCTGTAATAACTTTGCCTTTTTGATAACTTCCAGGATAGCCCCCAGAAGCCAAAACTACGCACACAGAAGCCCCCGACTTCCAGCGAATAGAATATTCACCCAGACGCTGCTGACAGCACGCCAGCACCAAATCTTCCAAAGGAGTTTCCAGCAGCGACAAAACCGCTTGAGTTTCGGGGTCTCCGAAACGGCAGTTGAATTCTAAGACTGTGGGTTCTCCTTCTGGCGTAATCATTAAACCTGCGTAGAGTACACCCCGGTAGTCGATTTTGCGTTTTTGCAGTGCTGCGAGGGTGGGTTCGAGAATTTCTTCTTGAATCCTTTCCATGAGTTCGGGGGTGACAATGGGCGCTGGGGCGTAGGCTCCCATACCGCCGGTGTTGGCTCCCTTGTCGGCTTCGCCGATAGCTTTGTGGTCTTGGGCCGGCAGCAACGGTTCCACTGTGATGCCGTCGGTGAGGGCGAGAATCGAGACTTCTTGACCTGTTAAGAATTCTTCGACGACGACTCGGATGTTGTCGGTGCCGAATTCGCCTCGGAAAATGGTGTTGATGGCGCTGTGAGCCATTTTGACGGTGGTGGCAACGGTGACTCCTTTGCCTGATGCGAGTCCGTCTGCTTTGATGACTATTGGGGTTCCTTGTTCCAGAACGTATGCTTTGGCTGCTTCTGCGTCTGTAAATACGGCAGCTTTGGGTGTTGGGATGCCTGCTTCGAGCATCAATTCTTTGGCCCAGGATTTGCTGGATTCAATTTGGGCGCCGGCTTTGGTGGGGCCGAAAATCATCATTTTTCGCTGTTGGAAATAGTCGGCGATGCCTAGCGATAGGGGTAATTCGGGGCCGACGATGACTAATCCGATGTTGTTGACCATCACAAAGCGTTCGATGCCTTGGAAGTCGTCGATGTTGAGCGACAGATTTTGACAGCCTGGGGTGGTAGCTGTGCCGCCGTTGCCCGGTACGCAGAATACTTGTTTAATCCGCGTAGATTCTAGCAGTTTTTTTGCGATCGCGTGTTCGCGACCTCCGTTTCCCACAACTAAAACTTTCACAGTATCCTCACCTATAAATTTTGTTTCCTGAATGTGTGATTTTCAGTGTTGGCATCTGTCTATCTGCTTTTTGCAGTGCTGTCAATTATGCCATGCTTGGCGCTAGGGAATTGCTAGATGTGGCACTTTTCTGGAGGAGTGGGCTTCGACGGCTGTTTCTCAATGGCTGGGAGTGTGCAATAATTAAAGACTTTAGGCGCCGATTTTTTCTGGGTTCTGCCTCGATTTAATCATGAAATTAAAACTATTTTCTGGCTTTTAACTCTTCAATTACTGTAATTGAGCCAGGGTCAAATAGCGATAAGATAGGCAGGTTGACTTTGCGGAATTTTACTCAGATGAAATCAAATCAAACCGCTGCGAGTTTGTCTGCCAAATTTAAGCGGGTGGGCGTTGTCGGCGGCGGCCAGCTAGCTTCGATGATGGGGGATGCTGCTAAAGCGCTAGGTATTGAATTGGTAGTGCAAACTCCCTATGCTACTGACCCGGCAGTTTCTGTTGCTGCTGGTGCTGTTTTGGCTGCTGTTGATGATGTTTTGGCTACGGCTCAATTGGCGGCTGGCTGCGATCTTATTACTTTTGAAAATGAGTTTGTGGATTTGGATGGTTTGCGGCCGCTAGAAGAGCAAGGTGTGTTATTTCAGCCGAGTTTGTCGTCGCTTTCTCCTTTGTTGGATAAGTACGTTCAGCGCTGTTATTTACAAGGTTTGGGTTTGCCAACTCCGAGATTTTGGGAATGGGATTGCAGCGCAGATTTGCCCCCGGAATTGTTTAAAGCGGTGGCGATCGACTTTCCGGCAATTTCTGTTTCTGACAGCGTGCAGATGGAAGGAGACTCGGATGCTGGATCGATCGACTTTCCCTTTGTCGTCAAAGTTCGCCGCCACGGTTATGACGGCCAAGGTACTTTTATTGTTAAGGATCGGGGGAGTTTTGAGTCAATTCGTGCTAAACTCCAAGGTCAGTCTTTGTTAGTGGAAGAGTTTGTGCCATTCGATCGCGAGTTGGCAGTGATTGCAGCTCGATCGGCAACTGGGGAAATTGCGATTTATCCGATCGTCGAAACTCAGCAGCAAAATCAGGTTTGTCGCTTGGTGATTGCGCCTGCTGATATTAGTTTAGATGTGAAAACCGAAGCTTGTGCGATCGCCCGCACTCTCCTCAACAGTTTGCAAGCTGTCGGCGTATTCGGCATTGAATTATTTTCAACCACCGACAATAGGCTGTTAGTCAATGAAATTGCACCCCGCACTCACAACTCGGGACATTTTACCATCGAGGCCTGTGAAACTTCACAATTTGAACAGCATTTGCGCGCTGTTTGTCAACTGCCTTTAGGTAATTCGGATCTGAAATGTGCAGGCGCTGTCATGGTAAATTTGCTGGGCTACGAGTCGGCTGAGTCGGATTATTTAACGAAACGAAAACAACTGGCACAAATTAGCGGTGCTTTTGTCCATTGGTATGGTAAGAAAGTATCGCGTCCCGGCCGCAAACTGGGTCACGTTACAGTTGTGTTCGACGCGGACTTGGTGGCTCAGGGGCGATCGCAAGCACTGGCGATCGCTCAAACCGTTGAATCTATCTGGTATGCAAGTTAAATTGCTCGAAGCTTGCCAAAATCTAGTTAGTTGCTGTATATTAAATAAAGGTTCTACTGCGACGTTGGTGACTGCCAATAATGTTTTTTTGATCTATAACTCTTAACTCTCGGGAATCAAGATGTTTGGACAGCAGTAAACTGGGCTTGTACCCAGAAACTTTAAGTCCGAGCCAACGGTGCCCACCTGGTAAAATACCAGGTCAAAAGCTGAGGTAAGACGGCGTTGCGGGGAGCCATTATAATATTGATTGAGATAGGCGCTGTGAAATATGGCTAGCCTATTTTTTTTGAGTAAACGCCTTTACTCATACTTGGAGTTTACTGTAGTTTAGACTAAATAAAGATGAGAAGGGTGACCAAAGAAGAACTAGCCACCGCGGCGGGAGAGAATGAGGGTGAAAAATAAAACCTATCCACTCCCTAAATGAACAGTGAACGATTAAAGGACTTTCGTCAAGCAACATACGAGTTATTAGTAAAAGCGAAAGATGCAACATTCGAGCTGATGGATGCAGTAATGACCACGCCCGAATGCGGCCTGTTTAGCGGAATTTTCACTCAATCCATTATTCAATCGTCAATGGCCAAGCGTCTACGAAGCCTTACAAGACTGTAGGCCAGACCGGAAAAAACTGATGCTGCTTTATCTCCAGCAATTAGAACAGCAAGTACCCGCAGCAGAACATATATTAGTCGCAATCGACCACACTGCATGGGGGAAACAGTCATGCCAAAACATTAAAATATAGAACCCATGAATATCATCTTAGGCGTAATTATTGGACAAGGGTACAGTACCATTGCGTGGATACCGGAAGCGCAAGGAAGTTGGGCATTACCCCTACTCCATGAAAGAATTAGTAGTGCGTCTTCACCTATACTTCAAGCAGCTTCCCAACTCAAACTTGTCTGTGAACAGAGCATCAATCCAGTCTTGGCAGTCTTAGACGCCCGAATATGGCAATGCCAGTTGGGTACTAGCTATAGCAGATATTCAAGCTGATTGTTTAATGAGAGTCCGAAGTAATGCTTGCTTGTGGTCAGCACCACCAGCCTACAGTGGTCGCGGCAGACCACGCAAGCACGGGCAAAAAATGAGGCCCAACGACCCAACCAGATGGCTCGAAGCGGATGCTGTGATTGAAATTGACGAACAGAAGAGAGTTGGGACAAGTCAGAGTCAGGCAATGGCTTGACTTACATTTTTATCGTGTCCCTGGACAAAGAGTTATCTCAGACAATTGGTTTAAAAATCAGGCTAATTTACTATCCACCTATCACAGCAAATATAACCAAATTGAACGCTGCTGGGCGGCACTTGAACATTAGACCTCTTGCAAAAATAATTAGGACGGGCTCTCCGGCCCATCCCACAAGAGTGATTTTTTCTTGTGGGATGGG
>NZ_JAUBRI010000095.1:0-18580 GCF_036701795.1 Microcoleus sp. N9_A1 | reverse complement strand
ATGTGTCCTATTTTATGACACTTTGTGCACTCTGCTTACTTTTTTTTCTGTGCTACCCCTACTTATTGAGCCGATACCTTGCTACAAACCTAATTACCAACTTAATTAAGGTTGTCTAATCGGACACAATTTAACTCATTTGAGTCGCTCAATTTTTCTGCGATTTGGGCAGCACAACTGTAAACACGCTGCCTTGACCGACATTGCTGCTAATAGCAATCTCACCGTTAAAAGGTTTTAAAAGTTCAATACAAGTATAAAGTCCTAGACCAGTTCCTGTCGGTTCCCCTTCGGTTTTTTCCTCGCCTTTAGGTGGCTTGGAGGTGTAAAAAGGGTCAAAAAGTTTTGGCAAATCTTCAGAGGATATGCCGCATCCCGTATCTGCAATATCCATGTATATGTTCGAGTCGTCTTGCCGAGTCACGATAGTTATTTCTCTGCTTTTCTTTTCCCACATAGCATCCATTGCATTATTGATTAAATTATAAAATACTTGAGATATATAGGAATAAATTAATGGAATGCTGGCAATTTCTTCGTCATAAAAGTATTTTTTTCTAATCTTATTTTTAAAATACAGGTTGCCTTCCAATAGCTGAATTTCTCGCTGCACTAAATCGTTGATATTCACCGGGTGCAAATCTTGTTTTTGCTCGTTTCGGCTTTTCATCATCAGAGTATCCATGATCTGATTGATTTTTGTGACAGCTTGAAAAATATACTTAGTATAATTAAACAGAGAGTCTTCTTGAATTTGTGTGGCTTTTGTTTCAATCAAATCGACGCTAGTCTGGATCACTTGCAGCGGACTTTTGAGGTTGTGAACCATTCCTTGAGTCAAACGTCCGATGATGGCTGTTTTTTCCTGGTTTATTAATTGCTTGGTTTTTTGTTCAACAAGTCTTTCCAGGTTTTGGTTGAGGTGGGCAAGTTCGAGGTTTTTTTCTTCGAGTTTTTTTTGCAAGCTGCAGATTGTCAAGTGGGTTTGAATGCGGCTCAAAACTTCTTCGTGCTGGAAAGGCTTAGTGATGTAGTCAACGGCTCCTGTCTGAAAGCCTTTTACTTTATCAGGCGTATCGGAAAGGGCGCTCATGAATATGATGGGAATATCTTGCGTTGACGGGTCTGCTTTCAAACGTCGGCAAGTTTCAAAACCGTCAATTCCTGGCATCATGATATCCAAAAGAATCAAGTCTGGATGGATGTAGTCAATTTGCTCGATCGCACTTTCGCCGTCTAGAGCCACTAATACTTTAAATCCGTAATTCCTTAACAACTCGAAAAGTACGTCAAGATTTGTTTGGTTGTCATCGACAATTAGTATGATGCTTCTTTCGGAATTCTGATCGTTCATATTCAAGGGAAAAATTTAAATTTTTGATTTTTGAGTCGGTTGTGAGTTTAAATCGGATTCAAGGGATTTTATGCGACTCTAGAAACCCGGTTGCTTCGTAGATGCTTCTATTTGCAATAACCATTTTAGGAGCGGGCTGCGAGTGCCGGCCCCACAAGCAAATTAAGTTGTCCCTTCGCCCGAGCAAGGGAGCCCCTAATTGAGAATGGTACTCTGGGCGCGAGATTTAACTGATGTTGAGTGGTCTGTTAGCTACCGTCAATTTTAGGACAAATGTTGCTTCAAAAAATCTCGAATTTGCTTGAGCTGAAATCCTTTAGCAAGTTGGCGTAGGTGATGAACGAAAGGCACTAATGTCTGGTCAGAATGTTCTAGTTTAGCAGTTTCTTCCAGAATAGCTTCAATATCGCCCATTGCAGCCAATCTTAACAAGGCTAAGACTGACTCTGAGGCAGGAGACACCATCGTTGAGTCAGCAGCAGCAATCTCAGGTGATGCTGTGGGAGTTTGAGCTTTCCGCTTTTTGGTTTGGGCTCCTTCTTCGTAAACCCATTCTAGTCTCAAATGCAGGCGCAATAATTCTAAAAGCTCGTTAGTTTGAATTGGTTTGGTGAGAAAATTATCGCAACCTGCAAGTATGCTCTCTTGCCTGGTAGTCTCGTAAACGTTAGCGGACAAAGCAAGGATAACCACATCTTTTAATTCCGGCAACTGTCGCAGCCGCCTGGTAGCTTCCCAACCGTCCATTACGGGCATCACCAAATCCATTAAAATTATATCCGGTAGAAATTCCTGTGCTTGGTGTAAGCAGTCTTCGCCGTCTGTGGCTTGTGCAATTTCAAAGCCCAAATGAGAAAGCAGCCTGTGCAGCATGGCGCGATTTACTTCGTGATCATCGACGATGAGCACTTTCCGCTGGCGGCCGCTAAAACCGACAAGCCGGCATTTTTCTTGCGTGGAGGGGAGTTGTGAACACTGGGCGACTGCGGGCAAGTCCAAATCGAACCAAAATATGCTGCCTTTGCCGGAGGTACTTTGGACGCGAATTTGGCTGCCCATCATTTTGACTAATTTTTGGCTGATTGAAAGTCCCAGTCCGGTACCTTCGACGAAATTGTTATGATCGCCCACTTGATGAAAAGGCAAAAATATTTCTTCTAATTTATTCTGCCCGATGCCAATGCCAGTATCTTCGATGTGAAAGCGAATTTTAGGGGTAGGAGAACGATCGCCATTATTTTCTGCTGTTGTCACCTCGCGCGCTTCTGTTGTTCCTAGCGGCTGGCTCGACATTTGCTGCGCGTCTAAATTCGCGGTCATATTGATCGTTTGAGTGGCAATTTCCGCTGTTAAATTAGAATTTTCGCAGTTGGTTTGAGGATAGTTATCTGGGAAATTTTCTGCATAACCGACTTTGAATGTAACGCTGCCGCTGTTCGTAAACTTAACGGCATTGCTGAGCAAATTAATCAAAACTTGACGCAACCTTTTTTCGTCGGCCAAAATGCCGTCTGGAAGCGCGGAAACCTGATCGTAATTAAAGGCAATTTCTTTTTGAGCCGATCGCATCTGGAACAAATCAATAATACTTTTAACAAAACTGGAAAAATGCACGTTTGTCAGCGACAGATCCATTTTACTAGCTTCGATTTTTGAGAGGTCTAAAACATCATTAATCAGCATCAGCAGGTGGTTGCCGCACTGGTTAATGTTGTTAAGACTTTTCTGCTGATCTGCGGTAAAGTTTTTATCGACTTTGAGCAGTTGAATGTATCCCAAAATCCCGTTCAAAGGCGTCCGCAATTCGTGGCTCATGTTGGCGAGAAAGTCGCTTTTAGCGCGGTTGGCGGATTCGGCGGCTTCTTTAGCTAATTGCAGGGCGGCTTCTGCAAGTTTGCGATCGGCAATTTCGGTTTGTGCTTGTTCAAATAGCGTCGATTGCTGAATGGCGATCGCCAACTGCACGCCCAATTGTTTTAGGCACTCTGCCTCCAATTGCTGCCAGGGACGAGGGCCCGTGCAGTGGTGGGCAATTAACAGCCCCCACAAGTTTTCGCCTTGCAAAATCGGCACTACCAGATTCGCTCTTACCTGGAGCTGAGTCAACAAAGCCAAGTGGCACTCGGCTAGGCCGGCATTGTAAACATCTTCTGTGGCTCTAATTCTGCCCTCTTGGTAAAGAGTAACGTAGGCTTCCCCAAAACAGGGGTCATAAATTTCCATTCCTACAATTGATAGGAAATTTTCGGCAACCGACTCGACAGCGATAAACCCGCTCCAATCCGGATTGAATTGGTAAATAACAGTGCGGTCTACTTGCAAAAAATGCCGCACTTCTTCGACGGTTTTGGTAAGAATTTCTTCTAAATTGAGAGAAGATATAATGCGTTTCAGCATGGCTAATGCCAACTGTTCGCGCTTTAAGTTCTGGCGCACAATTAATTCTGATTCTTTGCGTTTTGTAATGTCGGTAATTACTCCAATTAAGCCGATGTAATTCCCATTAATATCTTGAATACTGTCGGCTCGCACCAGAGCAGTAACTGCTTCACAGCTCTTAGTTTGCAGCGCAACTTCACCACACCAAGAGCGACCTTGGCGAAGGCTTTTATAGATTTGTTTGTAATTTTTATGCCGGACGTAAAGCGCGGCCATATCGCCGATATCGTTGAGTTCTTCCACCCTGTAGCCGTAGCGCTGAATGAAGGATTGATTGTGGTAAATAGACCGCCCTTTCAAGTCAGCGATCACGATCGCGTCGCTGGTACTTTCGACGGCTTGAGTGACCTGGAGTAAAGCTAATTCTGCTGCTTTGCGATGGCTAATATCGGTCATAGAACCCACCATCCGCAGAGGGTTTCCGGCTTCGTCCCACACTGCTTGAGCGCGGGCGAGCACCCATTTATAGCTACCGTCTTTGCACTGCAAGCGGTATTCGGCGGCGTAATTGGGGGTTTGGCGATCGAGATAATCTTGGATTGCTGCTTGCACCCGTGAGCGATCGTCTGGATGGATGCGATCGATCCATGCGCGGTTGTTGCTGGCTATTTCGCCATCTGCGTAACCGATAATTTCGTGCCAGCGGGCAGATCGAAAAGCTTCATTTGTTTGAAGATTCAGATCCCAAATTCCGTCTTGATTGCCTTTGAGAACTAACTGCCAGCGTTCTTCGCTTTTACGCAATTCTTCTTCGGCTTGTTTGCGCTGAATATGATCGCCCAACTGAGTCGCTACAGCCTTAACCAACTCTACAATACGCGGTTCCATAATCGAGCGCTCGCGCTTGCAGAATACTAAAACTGCCAGCACCTTTGAGCTAGCGTGAATTGGCACTCCGAAACAAGCTTTTAATCCGACTGATGCCGCCATTTGCGATCGGGCAAAAAGATGATTTTGGGCTAGAGAAATATCCTCAATCCATTCTACCTTTCTGGTGGACCAAATCCGTCCAGGTACTGCCACTCCGGCGGCGAATCTAATTTTTTTACTTTCGCGGCCGAACGTATCTAAATCGCGATCGCTAGCGTACCAAGTTTCGCTGTGTCCCAAAAAAGTACCGTTAGCACTCGGTATCCAAGCTTCCGCAAAATTCCAGCCGATCGCATTGCACAGCAACCGCAGGATATCTGGGAGGGCGCTATGAAAATCCGCTGACTGACTAATTGCTTGAGTTGCGGCCAGCAACAGCTTTATTTCATCTTCTGCTTGCTTGCTTTCTGTAATATCCGTTGCCGTGCCGAGAATTTGTTTTAACTTACCGTCTGCTGTTTTGGCAAATACAGTATCTCGGCTGACCATCCAGCGCCAAGAATCATCCTTGTGCCTAATTCTGTATTCAATTTCAAAGATATCCCCTTCGCTGCCTGTTTCGACTTGCTGTAAATAATCAGGCATTTTGATTGAATCTTCGGGGTGGATTAAAGTTGACATCATCCACGGCCCCATTGCCTGAATCTCCTCTACTGTATAGCCCAGAATGTTGTAGATAGAAGCGTTACCATAGATATTGTTTTTGTCAATTAAATCGCAAACATACAAAATATTAGGACTTGCCCCAGCAATTTGTTGAATGAATCGCTGGCTATCTCGCAGTGCTGCTTCGGTTTGTTTTCTTTGGGAAATATCGCGAACAATGCAAATGATTTCCCCGTCGGGCAGCATAGTCAGGGAGACATCTATAGGGACTGTCGAGCGGTCGCGACGGCATCCTACTGCTTCGGTGCTGTAAGAACCTTTCTGCACTAAACTCGGCAGGACTTCTTGCTCGAACCTTTGTAGTTCTGCACCTTGATAGAATATTTTCCAACTTTTACCTAAAATTTCTTCGAGAGAGTCGTAACCGTAGATTTTTAGTCTAGCTGCGTTGCAATAAATCACCTCTCCGCCGGCACTGAATATGGCAATACCTTCGGAAGCCGCTGCCATTGCTGCTGCTTGCCTCTGGAGTACGGACTCGGAGCGTTTGCGTTGAGTGATGTCGCGGACGATCGCGATAATTTCGTCATCGGTGCAAAAAACTATTCTCGCTTCAAAATCGTACAGTTCATCATTAACTGGCATTTGATATTCTACAACTTGAATCTCGCCAGTGGCGATCGCTTGTTGATTGCCAGACAATATTTTTTCAGCAAAAGCAGGCGGTAATATGTCTTGTGCTTTTTTGCCAATTAGTGCTTTTTGTGGTAGGATATTCTCGAAATCTTTGGCAGGTTTGAAGTCTACAAAAGTGCCGTCTGCCCGACAGCGAAATATCATGTCTGGTATCGCATTTAAAAGAGCGCGGTTGGTGGCTTCGCTCTTACGCAATTCAGCTTCAGCTTGCTTGCTAAATGTAACGTCGCGAGCCACTGCATAAATCAAACCTTCTTCTGCAAACGGCGATGCTGTCCACGACAGCCATTTATAAGTACCATCTTGGCAAAGATAGCGGTTTTCTAAGCTAATAACTGGGTGGCTTTTTTCAAGTTTTTCTAATTCCGCTACAGTAATTTCTAGGTCTTCTGGATGGACGAATTCTATCAAAGGTTTGGCTAAGATTTCATCAGTGCTATAACCTAATACATTTGACCAAGCCGGGTTTAAGCGTTTGAAATACCCATCAAAACCTGCAATGCAAAGTAAATCCAGCGAGAGATTAAAAAATCGATCGCGATCTTGCTGAGTGTGTTTTAATTCGGTAACATCCATCACCAAACCGTCCCAAATTATATCGCCGTTGGCTTGTTTTTCCGGTTTCGACGCGCCTTGCAGCCATTTCACTCGTTCTCCCACAACTTGCCGCCACTGGTGTTGCCAAGCTTGCTGGGTTGCCGCTGAATTTGCGATCGATCGCTGCAAGTCTGGGATGTCGTCTGGGTGAACTGTTGCAAAAGCCAAATCGGCATTTTCTTCGATTTCTTCCGGCTTTAAATTGTAGAGCTGGATACTGCCGGAAGAAACATAGGGGAAAAATGTTTTTCCATCCACAGATAGCCGAAATTGATAAATCATTCCCGGCACGTTGGCGGCCATTTTTTGAAATCTAGCTTCGCTTTCCTGCAGCGCTATTTGCTGGCGCTTGTACTCTGTCACATCTCGCATTGTTCCGACCAACATATTAGTACCGTCGGCTTTATTAAAAACTGTTTTTTTTGTAGAGATAATCCGCTTTTTCCCTGCGGAATCAGTAAAGGTTTCTTCTGTTTCTTGAGGCAGGCTTCTTTGAAACACTTCCCGGTCTTGCTGCTCAAAAAAATCGGCTTGTGCTGCGGGTAAAAACTCGTATCCAGACTTCCCAATCAGTTCCGATCGCCCTTTGCCCATCAACTCGCAAAAAGCGTCGTTTAATACAACCCATCTGTGCTGCTCGTCTTTGACAAAAATTGGATCTGGAGTAGCATCGATCGTGTGATTCAAAAACTCTTTTGATGCTTTTAGTTCATCTTCGTAGCGGTAGCGATCGCTCACGTCCAAAATTATTTTAATCATCCGGTCGATCGATCCGTCTCGGCCGCGAATACAGCGCAGCGAAACTCTCGTATAAACAATTTTTCCGTTTTTTTTGCGCCACCTTTGGTCTAAAACATAGCCTTCACTCTCCCCTGCTAAAATTTTATTTAACTGCTCTAAACTAGCCTGCAAGTCTTCAGGAAAACCCCACCGTTCCCAATTTTTGTGCAAAAAATCTTGGCGATCGTATCCCAGCAAATCACACAAAGCATCGTTCACTTCCAACCACTGGCATTTTTCTGGTGCTGAGAGGGAAATCGGAGGAGCAAGAATGGCAATTCCGACGAGAGAATTCTCGACTACCGAGCGATATTTTTCTTCGCTTTTTCGCAAAGCTTCTTGGTTGTGCTGCCGCTCGACTGCGTAGCGGAGCGATCGAATTAACACTTCGCTGTCGATTTTTCGCTTGACTAGATAATCCTGAGCTCCTGCTTGGATTGACTGCACGGCGAGTTCTTCATCGTTGCGGCCCGTTAGTACGACGATCGGAGTATTTAGGCTGTATTCTTGTATTTTGACAATTGTACTTAAGTCTTGACTGTCGGGCAGCGAAAGGTCTAGTAAAATCACATCAAAATGTTGGCAACTCAAAAGTTGCTGCGCTTTGCTGAGACGGTCTGTACAGCTTACTGATAGCTTTTGGGTATCGGCTCGGTTGACATTTGTTTCTAATAATAATTCTTCAATCAAATCGGCTTCGGGTTGATTGTCTTCTACCAGGAGAACTTTAAAGCCGTTTCGCTTTGCGGTTGAGCTCAAAAGTGATATCATATACCTTCTTATTTGTCATAAGGCAGTCGAGCTAACTATTATAGCATATAAATAATTTAATCCCAAAAAATACTCCTGAAAACATTTTAAAAATCTCTGGTTGAACAATTACCGTGCACTCTCTGCGACTGTGTTTTTGTTCTAAGTAGGTTAACCCAATCAGAAATAAAAGTTTTACGGTTTTTAGAAGCTCGGTTTCTTGAGGAAATAAAGCTGCTTGGTGTTGTGTTTTTTCGGCGATCGCCCTTGGCAGTCGATCGCGCGAGCGAAACCCACTCTTTGTTGCCCTTCGATTCCACTACCAACACAATTCGAGCGGTATCCCCGCACCAATGAGCGCTCAGCGCAAAAAAAGCGGTGGAACCATCTTCAATATTCACATTTTTACCAGTTATTTTATGATAGCTTACAAAAACTCCTTACTGCAATTTCTTTACTTTTTGCAATCAAATAAAATTTCTCCACAGCTCTTGCTATTTACCCAAAAAGTGATACTCTTTAAATAGAGGGGATCAAAAGTCTGTTGGAGACAGCCTCGAAAAAAATTAGATATTTTTCGCAACAAAACTAGGTAAAAAAACTGACAGTGATTTATTTACTGTCAAGGTATCTAACTGATTTGAAGTTGAGAGGAAAAAAGTAATGCTAGAAAATTTAGCCATTCAACAAAAACAAGTTTTAATTCCCCAAGAAAAATCCTTAGTATTGTGGTTTGATGAAGTCGGCATCGCCGACATCCCATTAGTAGGCGGAAAAAATGCTTCTTTAGGCGAAATGATTCAACAGTTAACCGCCCAAGGAGTCAGAGTTCCCAACGGATTTGCAACTACAGCACACGCTTACCGCTACTTCATCGAGTCGGCGGGTTTAGAAGCTAAATTGCGCGAAATTTTTGCCGATTTAGACGTAGAAGATCTGCAAAACCTGCGACAAAAAGGCAAGCAAGCGCGGGCATTGATTCTGGATACACCGTTTCCGCAAGAACTACAAGCGGCGATCGCGGATGCTTACGAAAAATTGTGCGATCGCTACGGCGACAGTACAGACGTAGCAGTGCGTTCCTCCGCCACCGCCGAAGACTTACCCGACGCCAGTTTCGCGGGACAGCAAGAAACCTACCTCAACGTCCAAGCTTGTGCTGGCGTCCTCGAATGCTGTCACAAATGCTTTGCTTCCATATTCACCGATCGCGCGATTTCCTACCGCCAACAGCGAGGATTCGATCACTTTGAAGTCGCCTTATCTGTCGGCGTGCAAAAAATGGTGCGATCGGACTTAGCATCCTCCGGCGTCATGTTCAGCATCGACACCGAAACCGGATTCAAAAACGCCGTATTAGTCACCGCCGCCTACGGATTAGGCGAAAACGTCGTCCAAGGCGCCGTCAACCCCGACGAATACTTCGTCTTTAAACCCACATTAAAACAAGGTTTTCGCCCGATTTTAGACAAACGCCTCGGCAGCAAAACACTCAAAATGGTGTACGATATCGGCGGTTCTAAATACACCAAAAACGTCTCCGTGATCGCAGCAGAAAAAAATAAATTTGCCATACAAGATGAGGAAATTCTGCAACTAGCAAAATGGGCCGTAGTCATCGAAGAACACTACTCTAAAGTGCGCGGGACTTATACCCCGATGGACATTGAGTGGGCAAAAGACGGCAATACGGGCGAATTGTTTATTGTCCAAGCACGACCCGAAACAGTACAATCTCAAAAGTCGGCTAAAGTTTTGCGAAACTACAAATTGCAAGGTTCTAGTGCAGTTTTAGCAAAAGGACGCGCCGTTGGCGAATCAATCGGACAAGGAAAAGCCCGCGTGATTTTAGATGTACACAAAATCGCTGAATTTCAATCAGGAGAAGTTTTAGTTACCAACAAAACAGACCCGGATTGGGAACCGATTATGAAAAAAGCAAGTGCGATCGTCACCAATTCCGGCGGCCGCACTTGTCACGCCGCCATCATCGCCAGAGAAATGGGAATTCCCGCCATTGTCGGCACCGGCAACGCCACCCAAATCTTGAAAAACCATCAAGAAATCACTGTTTCTTGTTCCGAAGGAGACGAAGGCAAAGTTTATGCCGGTTTGCTTCCTTTTGAAATTCAAGAAACTGCGATCGAGAATTTGCCCCGCACCCGCACTCAAATTTTAATGAATGTCGGGAACCCAGAAGAAGCCTTTGGTTTATCAGCAATTCCTTGCGACGGCGTAGGCTTGGCGCGGCTAGAATTCATCATTGCCAATCACATTAAAGCACACCCGCTGGCACTAATTCACTTTGACGAATTGGTCGATGAATCAGTCAAGGAAGAAATTGCCGAACTCACAGCACTTTACCAACACAAACCCGATTTCTTCACCGACAAACTCGCCCACGGAATTGCCACAATTGCCGCCGCATTTTATCCAAATCCAGTCATCGTGCGGATGAGCGATTTCAAAAGCAACGAATATGCTAATCTTTTGGGAGGGCGGCAGTTTGAACCCAAGGAAGAAAACCCGATGATCGGGTGGCGCGGCGCCTCTCGCTATTACGACCCAAATTACCGCGAAGCTTACGCTTTGGAATGCAAAGCATTAAAGCGAGTTCGCGACGAAATGGGCTTGACAAATGTGATTCCGATGATTCCATTTTGTCGCACCCCGGATGAAGGGCGAAAAGTGTTAGCCGAGATGGCAAAACACGGTTTAGTTAAGGGCGAAAATGGCTTGCAAGTGTATGTGATGTGCGAATTGCCGAGCAATGTCATATTTGCTGATGAATTTGCCCAGGTTTTTGACGGATTCTCGATCGGCTCCAACGACTTAACTCAGCTAACATTAGGATTAGACCGGGATTCTGCTTTAGTAGCCCACATATTTGACGAACGGAATGAAGCTGTGAAGCGAATGGTAGAAATTGCCATTAAAGCGGCGAAAAAGTACGATCGCAAGATTGGAATTTGTGGTCAAGCGCCCAGCGATTATCCTGAGTTTGCTCGCTTCTTGGTTGAGTTGGGAATTGATTCGATTAGTTTGAATCCCGATTCGGTTTTGAAGACTTTGTTGGATGTTGCTAAGGTGGAAGGTGCGGGTTCGTTGATGGATTTAGCGGGGGATATTGCTAAGGTTTAACGGTTTTGGTAGTTGATAGTAACCGGGTTTTTCCTAGTCCTGTCAAATAACCTATCTCGCGTTTGTAGTGAGGATTTTATATCAATTCCGGCTGCGTCGGAATGATATAGAGGACACGGCAGTGCCGTGTCCCTACCGCGCTCAATTGTAGGGACACGGCAGTGCCGTGTCCTGATTTCGGGTAATATTAATTCCGATACAACTTACATCTTGCACCATTCTCAGGAACAGGCAAGATGCCTGTTCCACAAAGAGTGAATTTTTTTGTGGAACAGGCATCTTGCCTGTTCATAAAAAGCTTATTGAGAATGGTGCAAGATGTGAGATACAACCGGAATTGATATTAGTCCCGATCGAAATCTGAGGACTTGCATTCCTCACTACAAACTTATCCAGAACACCCCTCATCGGCGCCAACAGCGATCAACCTCCTCATGGATCGCCAGCAAACGGTTAACGCACGGGCGGCATAGTTTGAGACTTGCTCGGGAACTTTTCTGATTTAAAACCGTCTTTATCTGGATAATTTTCTGTTGCCGATCGTCTAAATCAAAAAACATATTCTCCACATAAGCTCTGAAAATGTGTTAACCACTCTCCTGATTATCGTCATAGGTTTAGCTCCCTCGCTGCTGTCTTTGTGGGTGATGCGCTCTGCCCAGAGCCAAGCCCGCGACAGAATTGCAGCGGCCAGACTTGCGGTAGCGAATAGACCCCTGCGAACTCAACTACCAACTGCCGATCGCACTTACATACAAAGCCTCGGTTATTCGATCGGCGATATCACTTGCGAGTACAACGCCCGCTCAAATTACATTCGCTGTGCTGTCAATCCTTCTGGGCCCTGTCAAGATTGTCGGTACTACCAAGCCAGAACTCTTGACGTTCACGGTGAAAAGATATAGCTTATATTGGTGCTTATATCTACCCCTATTTGCGGATGTAATAATCAATGAGTTAAGATGTAATTATGTATAAGGATTATTGTTGAAGCTTGTTTTGGACGACCCACGCCCCAACTCAGCAATTAAAACCTAATCGAGCATTATTGCTTGGTTACAGTTGCCATGACAGGGGAATTGCGTTGGGTGTTTTTCTAGTTGAGGACTTACGATCAGAAACGAAGTTTAGATAATAAATTTTGGTTGGGCGGCGAGAAATCTAGGCCTAAATTCGGTTTCTAATCTCCTGAGCGTAACCTCTGCAGTTAAGAAAATTAGCCAACAAAAATCGTAATTAGCCCAGGAGCCAATCTCCAAATCAGTTTCTCCAAAACATCATGAAAAATTCTGCACGAAACATTGTCCCGAGCATTTATCTTAAACAGAAACCAGCTCAAAGACTCTAAGTTGACAACTTGAGAAGTTGCTTGTGGACCGCACTAATCTGTTTTTGCGATCGCAGCGAAACAGTCTCAAACCTAGATTGCTATCTCCAGACTCCAAGTCATGAATTTTTAAGACGCTTCGTCGATACAGGGTATGCCGATTTCAATTGAATCTCATATGTTGCACCATTCTCAAGAATAGGCTTTCCGCCCTGTTCCACAACAAGTGAAATTTCTTATGGGCGGGGCAGGAGAACCCCCCCATAGAAGGGTTATTGAGAATGGTACAAGATCTCAGTTGAATAACACTTCGGGCACGGCCGCCATAATTATGTCACGGCTATAACTCCCTAATTAATGTCTGGTTGCTATTGTGAACAGGGCTGGCACACCAAAACAAAAGAAACCGAGTTTTTTACTGGCAGCGAGGGCTGCAAACAAGTCTTTTCGTCCCTCAAACCAGGTTTATACGTCTAGAAATAGTGAATTTTCTCTGCAAATAAAGTGCATTAGACGATCTACAGAAAACCTCATCAAGTAAATTTTTGAGAACTGCTGTTATTATCTACTGCACGATGTAAGAGATTTGCGTGTAACAGATACACTCGCTAACACAAAAGAAAGTCGAAGGCAAAATATCACCAGATAGATTATTGGGATTTAAACTCCAAATCCTCAGTGTTTCTGTCGGCGCTATTTGCCATGCTATCAAATATCAAGGTAGTACAGCTTTGTGCTGAGTAAAATTCACTTGTTGTTCTTTCTCGAAGTCAAGCAGCAGATCCTTTTAGTCTATAATTCAACCTTTTCAATACGTGATAATTATCATCTTGAACTAGGTACATCATCTACAATCCGTGAGCCAATTTGACCATGCAAAGCATCTGGAATAAACCAATTTTTATCACCCCACAAATATGTGACTCCACCGCAAGGATTGCGGGCGCAAACTCCCGAACAACAGCAACTTATCATCAGAAAAAACCAATAAAACAAGTAAAGACAGAGGAGTATTTCCTGTCCCAGAAACTCCGTGGCGGCACCAGAATTGGGCATCCCCACAGAGAATTTTTGCGAGCAACCGAGTCTGTGGGCGCCCCGACTCTAAAAAATGTACTGTTCCTCGATGCCAGAGTAGAGAACTGCGACAGCTTGACAAGAGGAGCAACAGCCGATACAGAGGTATTTGTATTGGACTCGACGCGGGATGGAGTCGAGCAAATTACTAGAATTTTGGCTAATTGCAGCGATTTAGACAGCCTTCAGATAGTTTCTCACGGTCGAGAAGCGGGGGTGCAAATTGGATCGATCGAACTCTGCAACGACAACTTAGAAACCTACAGCCATTTGTTACAGCAGTGGGGAAAAGCCCTCAGCGAGAGAGGAGATATCTTGTTATTCGGGTGTAGCGTCGCAGCGGGGGAAAGCGGCGAGGCCTTCGTGCGGCGGCTGAGCTTTATTGTCGGTGCAGATATTGCAGCTTCCGACAACTTGACGGGGAGTGCGGCACTCGGTGGCGATTGGGAATTAAAATTTGCGACCGGGGAAATAAAGGCGAGTATCGCCATTGAAAAAGAAGTGCTCGAAGCCTACCCTTACGCGCTCGGCACATTGGTTAACGAGACTTTCAAAAACTCCACAGTTAGGGGGCCTTGGATTTACGGGGGAAACAACGGGGCACTGTTCGATCCCAGCAGCGGGGTGACAGCAGCCAATCAACTTATCCCCGGCATTACCGGAGGCACAGTATCCGGCGTACTTCCGGCTTTGGGCGGTTCGAGTCCCGGCAATGGCGCTCTGCTATTAACTCCAGCAGTAAACCTTCGGGAAGCCTTCGTCATCTACAACAATCCCATTCCTTCAACCGACGGTCTCAGAGTCCAGTTTGATTTTTATTCTTACGGTTCAAGCCAGCAATTTCAGCCTCCGCAACCCTTTATTAGCCCTCAGCCAGGGGACGGGCTGGGTTTCTTCTTGATTGACGGCACTGTTAGCCCAACCAGGACTGGGGGTTATGGCGGTTCTCTGGCTTATTCTCCACGAACGGGTATACCCGGTATTGAGGGAGGTTATTTAGGCATTGGGCTTGACGAGTTTGGCAATTTTTCAACATCCACAGAAGGGCGCTCTGGCCCGGAGCCACCTCCGATTCCCGGCTCCTCTATTGGTTCTTTCAGACCTGATTCAGTAACTGTTAGAGGAAATCAAGCAGAGGGTTATGAGTTTTTAACAAATGCGATCGTTCCCTTCGGCATCGATAACATTCCTACGAGCATTGACTTTAGTGGCCCTGTTGCCGGCAGCAGTTTTAATTTCAGCAATACGTTCACGAGCGATCGCAATTTAGCCAAAAGATCCGTTCAAATTACGCTGAATCCATCTAACGATGAGGTGGAGCCCAATCGCCTCACCGTTGCCTTCGATGAAAATTTCGACGACATCTACGAAACTACATTGATCGACATCCGCAACTTGGCCACCGAAAACGGCCCAGTACCGCCAATTTTCAAATTTGGTTTTGGCAGCTCCACAGGAAGCGCCAACAACATTCACCAAATTCAAAATTTGGTAGTTGAAACTATCAATCCTCCCAGTATCGCCGCTGAGGTTGCCACTATCAAGACCGGCCCGCAGTTCGTCAAGTCAGAAGGCAGCATTACCTACACGATTACTACAGTAAACAAGGGGCCAGCGCCTGCTACAAATGTTCTGATTCAAGACGAAATACCTTTAGAACTGCTGCTTCCGGGCGGATTGCCGCCGGTTCTCAGTGCCTCCAACAACGGCACTTACGTGAACCAAACCAAGGCTGTCACCTGGCCGTTAATTCCCGTTCTCAATGCCGGCGAGACTGTGACTTACACCCTGACAATTGATTTGCCGCCCGGTTTAACCAGCGGTAGCAGTTTTGCCAACGTTGCATTCAGCACTAGCTCGACTTTCGACCCCGACCTCAGCAACAACAGCGGTGTACTCGCGCCAGGGCAAATCGAGGGGCCTGGTGTAGTGTCTACCACAGTTGTCGATACAGTCGCGGATTTAGTTACTACCAAAAGTGGCCCTGTGACTGCTTCGGCGGGGTCTAGCGTCGCCTACACGCTGACCACGACTAACTCTGGGCCAGACCCCGCTGCCAACGTGACCATCACTGACAGCATTGTTCCGGGTTTAACAGAAGTCAGCGTATCGGACGGCGGCACTTACGACCGAGTTTCGGGCATTGTCACCTTCCCAGCACTGACGGCGCTGGCAAATGCGGCTACTGAGACCCGCACTATACAGTTCACCGCCCCAGCCACCCTTACTGCCATCAGCAACACAGCGCGGAGCACCTCGGCGACTTTCGATCCGATCGCCACTAACAACAACGGCTCGACAAGCAACAAAGACGGCACTCCCACTAACTCTACGGTTACGACAAGTATTGCGCCCAACGCGGATCTTGTTACCACCAAAACCGGCTCTACGAGTGCTACTGCCGATAGCTCGGTCAGCTATACGATCGCCACAGTCAACTTAGGCCCGAGTCCTGCAGAAGCTGTAACCATCACTGACAGCATAGTTCCCGGGTTAACCGGAGTCACGGCATCTAACGGCGGCGTTTACGATCCAGCGACGGGCATTGTCACCTTCGCACCAGTGGCAATAGCCAACGCGGAGACAGTCACCCGGACGATCGACTTCACAGTACCGCCCACCCTAACTTCCATCAGCAACACTGCCAGAAGTACCTCCATCACTCCCGACTCCACTCCGGCCAACAACAACGGTACAAACCCCAACGCCACCGTCACCACCTTGATCGATGCTGTGGCCGATGTTGTCACCCAAAAAACGGCTCCGGCCAGCATCAACGCGGGCGACACGCTACTTTATACAATTACTACTACCAACAACGGGCCGAGTCCTGCGACCAACGTAGTCATCACCGACAGCCTGATTCCCGGCTTAACGGGAGTCAGCGTGTTTGATGGCGGAACCTATAATTCAGCCACAGGGACGATCGATTTTCCAGCGATCGCGACTTTAGCCAGCGGCAGCAGTGTCACCCACCGCCTGATTTTGGTACCGCCGCCTACCCTGACGAGCATCACCAACATTGTATTAAGTCGATCGTCCACTTTTGACCCGGACTTAACCAACAACGACGGCTCGACAGTCGCAGTGCCCGGTCAGGCGGGGGGGCGAGTCATTACCTTGATCGATGCTGTAGCCGACCTGGTTACGTCCAAAAGCGGTCTCACATCTGCTCCTGCTGGTAGTTCCGTAACTTATACTATAACTACCGCCAACAATGGGCCGAATGCTGCTGAAAACGTAGTGATTACAGACAGCATCATTCCCGGTTTAACGGGAGTCAGCGCATCCGATAACGGCACTTACGACCCCGTGACAGGGGTTGTCACCTTCCCAACAATTCCCAGTTTGACTAGCGGCAGCAACATCAACCGCGAGGTAACATTAGTCGTTCCAGCGACGGGCGCCATTAGCAATACTTCCCAGAGTCGATCGACCACTTTTGACCCCGAACCCAGCAATAACAACGGTTCCGAGTCCAGAGCCACTGTCACCACCGCCATTTTACTCGCGCAGCCAACACCCAACAAACTTCCATCAGCCGACAGCAGCAACGCTGCGCTAGCGCCCAACAGCGTTGTCCAAATTAGCGGGCTCGGAGGCAGAGACTCTGACGGCACAGTGGTTACATTCACCATCAGCACCCTGCCGCCGACAAATCAAGGCGTCTTGTTTTTGGGCGACCCCGCAACGGGGGGAGTGGCCGTCACGGCAGGTCAAGCCCTGACAGCCGAGCAAATGACGCAGTTATTCTTCCAGTCGGCCGGCAATTTCACAGGAGCTAATTTTACCTACAGCAGCAAGGACAATCTCGGTGGCAGCAGTCCTGCCGCCACAGTTTCTCTGCTGTCGCTAGCGTTCAACTACCCGCCGGTACCCACAAACTTCAGCAAGACCCTGGCGCCAAACAGCACCGTCAACCTCACAGGGCTGACGGCCAAAGACCCCGACGACTCGATCGAATTCTTCACTATCAACACCCTGCCAGCGGCAAATCAAGGAGTCCTGTTCTTGGGCGACCCCAGCCAGGGAATCCGGGTCACGGCAGGCCAAAGACTGAGCACAACTCAAATCAGCCAGTTATTCTTCCAAGCAACCAGCGGATTCGCAGCCACCAACTTTACCTACAGCGCCACAGACCGCCGCGGCGCCCTTAGTCCAGCCCCGGCTACAGCCTCCCTGCTAGCACTCTTACCTCCCACCGACCAGCCACCCGTCGCGAACAACTCCAGCGTCGCTTTGTTGCTGGAAACAACCGTGAACATCCCCGGACTCGGAGGAACCGACCCAGACGGGACGGTGGTTTCCTTTACCGTAAACACATTGCCACCAGCCACTGAAGGCACGCTGTTCTTGGGCGACCCTAGCCAGGGAGTGCGGGTCACAGCAGGTCAAACCCTTACAGCCGAGCAAATTACCCAGTTGTTCTTCCAGGCCTCCGGCAATTTCACAGGGGCAAACTTCACCTACAGCGCTACAGACAACCTCGGCGCCACCAGTGCGGCAGTCGCCACTGTCTCTCTCATTCCCCTTAAGGAATCGATACCGACGCCAACACCCGCGCCGATACCGATACCGACACCGACACCCGCGCTGACGCCGACGCCCGCCCCGATACCGAAACCTGTCCCAGAACCGGAACCAACACCCGAACCAACACCAACACCAACACCCGAACCAACACCAACACCAACACCCGAACCAACACCAACACCAACACCCGAACCAACACCAACACCCGAACCAACACCAACACCACCAACACCAACACCACCAACACCAACACCCGAACCAACACCAACACCCGAAACAACACCAACACCACCAACACCAACACCCGAACCAACACCAACACCCGAAACAACACCAGAACCAACACCAGCGCCAGAACCAACCCCCATATTCAACCAAGTACCCGAACCCGATACCAGTTGCGGTTGCGA
>NZ_JAUBRI010000094.1:2916-18639 GCF_036701795.1 Microcoleus sp. N9_A1 | reverse complement strand
TTAATTGGTATCTCGGTAAAAAAATGAGTAAGATTACTCATTGACAACAGTGCTTTTAGCTTAACTTGTGAGTAATGCTCCTGCCCTGATAACTTGCGATAGGATTTCCATGAAGTAGTTGCAGCTTTACCGCGTGCGCGAAGTAGGTAAAAAAATAGAGCCTCAATAATTGAACACGCTACTATGATGAACGTTTTCGCGTTTTGATTCCAAAGAACGGAAGTAAGATTTAAGTCTTCGCCACAGCGATGTATAAATTCAAGGTGTTGAAGCGAATAAGCAATATTCTTTTGCAGCCCTCTACACTCTTTCTCTTCATAGTGTGGTATTGGAACCATGAATTGTTTAAGATAATTTTCCAAATCCAATACTGACTTTGGAAGCCATTTATTTCCCTCTTTCTTCAGTGTAAGCATTGTTTTTCTTAAGCATTTTTCACTTGAGCTACTATCCCTATTCTAGATGTCTTATTGACAACTTCCTGGTGCAGGCGATAGCTGCTAATGCTCCTGCACTGCGCTGACATGGCCTGCGACAATTTGCCAGACATTGCGGGTCTGTGGGTGTTGTTGTGCCGCTCATGCTGTAACCATTTCGGGTTTGATATTAGGAGATGCTGGCTCAAAGTACAACACCATGATTTGCTCTGGATGCAGCCCGACCGATTCATAAGTGCGTCCGTTACGATCGCTAAATTCAACCTCAAACGCTGCACCATCCGCCAACAGTTCAACCACAGTTCCTACTTGTCCGCGCCACAGGTTGTATTCAGGAATGTCAACTGTCAAGGCAACGACATCTAGTAATTTAATTGTATTCTTTGTCACTCTTATTACCTCCAGACATTACAGAGGATAGCAGGTTGTTAATCTCGGAATCTCGGAATCATGCTCAATAATCCAGCCACTCCGAAGGGTTGCACTTCTATTTTGCCATTCAATCGTGAAATCTAGGGTGTAGCGTTGCCCGAACCCATCCCGCCTCCCTAACTGAGCTTCGTGAGTTTGAATAACTTCAACCAAAATTTGACGCAATTCCTCAGCATTGTCAGGCGTCATCCCAAGAATTGACGAAAAAAGTCGCGCTTTGTGTTTGCCATCGTCGTGTTTTGGATTGAGGCAGTAGTCACGAAGTTTACGAATATCAACAACTGCATTCTTTGCATTTGGAATGAGCATAGAAAAGCTGAAAAGTTGTCATAGCTAGTGTGCGTGTATTTGTGGCTAAAAAATCCTAAGTAGCCAAAAAGTAGAGGGCGAGTTCCACATAAAATTGACTGCAAAAGCCCAATTTTATGCTCTACACCCGCCCTCGCAAAACTCTATTAATAAGCGTCTTGCAATTCGTAGAAATCAGGAGAAATGTAATCTTTCCGCAGTGGCCAGCCTACCCAATCTTCGTTCATCAAAATCCGTTTTAGATTCGGATGTCCTTCATAGACTATGCCGTACATATCGTAGGATTCCCGCTCTTGAAAGTCGGCTGCTTTCCAAATCCAGTAGACTGATGGCACTCTGGGATCTTCGCGGGGGATGAATACTTTGACGCGCACTTCTTCGGGATGGGAAGCATTATCTGTCAGTTTAGCCAAGTGGTAAACGCTGACTAAATCTTCTCCCGGCCCTTGGTCGTAGGCGCACTGGTACTGCATATAATTGAACCCGTAGGCGTACAGCGCTGTTGACATCGGAATTAGGAATTCTCGATCGACCTTTAATATCTCCACGCCCAAATTATCGGCCGCTAAAGCTTCGTGTTCAAACCCATTCTGAGTCAGCCACTGGGAAACCTTCCCAGCTTCAACAATCGCAGATTCTGTCTCAGCCACGTTGTACCTCCTGTTTTTGTCCTGCAAGCAGGGCGGGCGGTACTGGCATTCCCATTGCTTCCGTCAATTCCTTCGGTGGGGCCATCCGCCCGGGAATTGACAAATACTTGCCGTCCAAAATGTCATCTACTACTTTCATTTTGTGGGGTCTGGTGTAGTAGCGGTGGGTGGGCAGCAAGTTGCCGCGTTCCTGCATCGAGTCGTTGGCGATTTTTTTCCGCAATTTGATAATTGCGTCAATAATCGCTTCTGGACGTGGAGGACAGCCGGGGATGTACACATCTACGGGAATCAGTTTGTCAACGCCTCTGACTGCTGTAGGGGAGTCTACGCTGAACATTCCGCCGGTGATGGTGCAAGCACCCATCGCGATCACGTATTTGGGTTCGGGCATTTGTTCGTACAGCCGCACCAAGATGGGGGCGTACTTCATGGTAATTGTACCGGCGGTGATTAACAAGTCGGCTTGCCGCGGACTCGATCGCGGTACTAAGCCGAATCTGTCGAAGTCAAAGCGCGATCCAATTAAAGCTGCAAATTCGATAAAGCAGCAGGCTGTGCCGTAAAGCAGTGGCCAAAGACTCGACAGTCTCGCCCAGTTATAGATGTCATCAACCGTAGTTAGGATGACGTTCTCGGATAATTCGGATGTGACTTGCGGACGCTCTGCCGGATTGACAATTAGCGATTTTTGTGTTTCTGAACTTAAGACCATTCCAAGGCTCCTTTGCGCCATGCATAGACAAGAGCAATAACGAGGATCGTGATAAAAAACAAGGCTTCAATAAAAGCCAACAGTCCTAGCTGGTTGAAAGCAACCGCCCAAGGATAGAGGAAGACCGTCTCTACGTCGAAGATGACGAAGACCAGGGCGAACATATAATATCTGATGTTGAACTGAATCCAGGCTCCGCCGATCGGCTCGACGCCAGATTCGTAGGTAGTGCGTCGGTCGTAGGGACGACTTTTGGGCCGCAGTACCTTAGACGCCGTGAGGGCGAGGATAGGGACTAGGCTGGAAATTAACAGGAAGCCTAAGAAATACTCGTAGCCGCTGAGTGCAAACACGGTGAATAATTACTGCCTAGGTGAAAGGGTTCTGTAACTTGTCTGTTACATTATATAGATTTTGGGTAGCTAAAATTACGAGTTAGTTGAGATTAATCGTCCATCTTCTGCAATAATTTTTAATGTATATTTTAATATTGTAACTGCCTGTGGAAGACGGGCGGCTGCCTGTGGACGCTAAGTAAGACCATCCTCGACTTAAGTGTCGAACACCCAAGTGGTGTCCCTAACGTGGCATCGGCGGTTGAGACGGGAAACCTTGAAGACGAATAAGACCGTCCTAATATGAGTTTTAGTTGGAAGCCCCAGCTCGAACGAAGTTTAGTTGAGGTACTTCACGATTAGCTGACCCATAATTTTGGATTTATGAGCGATCGAGCCACGGAGACTAATACCCTCGATCGGCACGAGTGCCGAGCCTGCGGCTACGTCTACAATCCTAAAAAGGGCGATCCTAAAAATGCAATTGCCCCTGGCACTGCTTTTACAGATTTGCCCCAAACTTGGGTCTGTCCCGTTTGCGCAGCGCGCAAGTCGATGTTTCAAAATCTCGGTCAGATGGAAGGGGCGTCGGGATTTAAGGCAAATCAGCGCTACGGTGTCGGTGTCAACGGCTTGACCGAAGGTCAGAAAAGTTTGCTGATTTTTGGCGGCTTGGTCGTTGGTTTCTTGTTTTTACTTAGTATGTATGGTTTGCAGTAAGACGATTGTGAGATTTTGGCAACGAATTGTAATGTTATTGGCGGCTGCGCTCATCTGTACGAGTTGCAGCACGATCGGTTCTGTGAGTTACAACCCCTGGCAGGTGATTTCCTTGCCGACGGAAGCTAATTTGCAGGATATTGCCTTTACGGGTTCCGACGATCGCCACGGCTGGGTTGTCGGTTCGGAGGCGACTCTGTTTGAAACGACCGACGGCGGGACTAACTGGAAACAGATCGCACTGGATATTGACGAGCCGAGATCGCGTTTTGCGTCGGTGAGTTTTTCGGGTTCCGAAGGTTGGATTGTCGGCCAGCCTTCAGTTTTGCTCCACACGAACGATGAGGGCAAGTCTTGGACGCGGATTGCTTTGAGTTCTCAGTTACCGGGTTCTCCAAGTACGATCGCAGCTATTGGCCCAAATACGGCTGATATGACGACGGATGTAGGCGCGATTTACCGCACTTCTGACGGCGGCAAAAATTGGAAAGCGATCGTGCAAGACTCTTTTGGGGTGGTTCGCAATATCAACCGTTCAGAAGACGGGCAGTATGTTGCGGTATCCTCAAAGGGTAATTTCTACTCGGTGTGGAAACCTGGACAAGAATCTTGGGAACCCCACAACCGCAACAGTTCTCGGCGCCTGCAAAATATGGGCTTTACCAAGGACGGGCGTTTGTGGATGCTCGCCCGCGGCGGTCAGATTCAGTTTAGCGACCCGTCCAATCCTGAAGGTTGGGGAAAACCGTTTTTTCCCGATCGTAAGGCGAGTTGGGGTTTGCTGGACATGGCTTACCGGACTGATAATGAAGTTTGGGTAGCCGGCGGCGGCGGCAATTTGCTGTGCAGTTTGGACGGCGGGAAAACTTGGCAAAAAGACCGCGAAGTTGAGGATGTTCCTGCTAATTTTTACAGGATTGTCTTTATGGGCCCCGATCGCGGATTTGTGATCGGCGCGAGCGGTACTCTACTTAAATATCAAGGTTTAGCGCAAGCTGCTTGATAGTAGAATAGTAATAGAGATTGTCTGTCGATTTGTTGTTGAAAGGAGGAATCTAAATGTCTGGTACAACTGGAGAACGTCCGTTTGGGGACATTATTACAAGTATCCGTTATTGGGTAATTCACAGCATCACCATTCCGGCTTTGTTTATTGCTGGATGGCTGTTTGTGCAAACGGGTTTGGCTTACGATGCTTTCGGAACTCCTCGCCCTAACCAGTATTTCACACCGCAGCGGGAAGAAGTGCCGATTATCTCGGATCGCTTTGAAGCTAAGAAACAAGTAGATCAGTTCATTGGCAAGTAATTTTACAAGGATTTGGAAAAATGACGAGCAGAACGCCAAACAATGAGCCAATTTCGTATCCGATTTTTACGGTACGCTGGTTGGCAGTTCATACTTTAGGTGTCCCAACAATTTTCTTTTTGGGCGCGATCGCAGCAATGCAATTTATTCAACGATAGGAGTTTACAATGCCTGAGCGCGTTCCTAATCCCAACGAGCAGCCCGTAGAGTTAAATCGGACTTCCCTTTATTTGGGTCTGTTGCTGATTTTTACTCTGGGTATTTTGTTTTCCAGTTATTTCTTTAATTAACTGGTGTTTGAGTTGGCTTTCGATAGTTTGATCAAATTTGTTTAGCTGTGAATTAGTGAGGTGATCGCTATGTTTAGTGAAAGTGGCAGAATTCCTTTGTGGCTGGTAGCTACTGTCGCAGGTCTCGGTGTTCTGAGCATTGTGAGCCTTTTCTTCTACGGTGCTTATGCCGGTTTGGGTTCTTCGATGTAAGGAGAATCAAACTGATTTTCGGCTTTTAACCCCCTTGAAAAAGGGGGGTTTTAATTATACGAATTTTGTTGGTAAATCTGGGATTGATTTTAGAGAAAGTGTTGATGAGACGAGCAATTGGATGAATTTTTGATCGATCGACCGCAGATGAAAGGCAGATGCAACACAGATAAACGCAGATAATTTCAAGAATTGAGAGCGAATGAATGCAATTGCTCGTCTATTATTTGACAAGTTTATGATCTGTTGCTGCTAGTCGATGAGAGCGAGACTTTTTTTGTGGTTGGGGAACTTTGCTCAATACATCGCTCCGGGGTAGGTTGACGAAAAACTCCCAAAATCCCTGGTCACTAGCGGACGATCGCTAAGAGAGTGTGGGCAGATCGTGAAATTAGCCAAAAGTTGCGAGTAGAATGGTGCAAGAGCCGATCGCTCGATCGTAGTGCACAGCGAAATATGACCCCACCGCCGCCGCCCCGCAAACCTCAAACCGTCTTGGGTGCGATTACCCAAGCAGTCCAGACTATTGCCAAGGTTAATTTTAACCAGCTAGCGCTGAAACCAAACGCCAAAGTACCCGAATTGTGGGTACAAGATGCGGGTGCAGCTAAAGCTGAGGTTTATCCGCTGTTGGGCGATCGATATTTGTTAGGTCGATCGTCCAAATCTTCAGATATTGTAGTTCGCAATCCCGTTGTCAGTCACGTGCACTTATCCCTGTCGCGGGATACTCGGCGACGGACTCCTTTTGTCCTTAAAGATGAAGACTCCACCAACGGCATTTACAGGGGCAAAAGGCGAGTTAAAAGTATGTCCCTGCGCCACGGAGACGTGTTCACTTTAGGGCCGCCGGAACTAGCCGCCGCTGTCAGAGTTCAGTACGTAGATCCGCCGCCTTGGTATTTGGAACTTGTGCGTTACAGCTTTTACGGCGTCAGCGGAATCACCGCTTTGATTGCCGTGTTGGTAGGCATGGAATCGACAAAGTTTCAAGTGCGGCCTCTGCCGAGAAGTATCAATGGCCCCGTGATTGTTTACGCCCGCGACGGGCAAACTCCCCTGCGTCCTCCTCAGAATAACGCTCACTTAGAATTAAAGCAATTGCAGGATTTTTCGCCTTATTTATCCAAGGCGGTACTTGCTTCGGAAGACAGCCGCTACAATTGGCATTTGGGGGTAGATCCGATCGGAGTTTTGCGCGCGCTTTTGACCAATGTTCGCGGGGGAGGAATACGCGAAGGCGGCAGCACTGTGACGCAGCAGTTAGCGAGGAGTTTGTTTCGAGATTATGTAGGTACTCAAGATTCGGCAGGACGCAAGTTGCGGGAAGCTGTCGTTGCATTGAAAATGGAGAATTATTACAGCAAAGATGAGCTGTTGCTGACTTATTTAAATCGGGTGTTTTTGGGAATTGACCTTTACGGTTTTGAGGATGCGTCTCGGTTTTATTTTGGCAAGTCGGCGAAGGATTTAAGTTTGTCGGAGGCGGCAACTTTGGCGGGGATTTTGCCGGCGCCAAACAGTTTTAATCCGATTCAAAATTATCAGTTGGCGGTGCAGTATCGCGATCGAGTAATCGAACGAATGCGCGCTCTGGGGACGATTTCTCAGGAAGAAGCCGATCGCGCGAGGCGATCGCGAATTGAGATCAATCCCAAAGCCCGCCAATATCTGCAAAGTACGATCGCTCCTTATTTCTACAGTTATGTATTTGACGAATTGGAGTTTTTGCTCGGGGAGCAGTTAGCCAGAGAAGGCAATTTTATTGTAGAAACAGGTTTGAACCCCGGCCTGCAAAAGTTGGCGGAAAGTTCCCTCAGAAATGCTGTTGAAAATGCGGGAGCCAGTGCAGGTTTTTCTCAAGGAGCCGTGGTTACTCTCAATAGTACAACCGGGGAAGTCTTAGCTTTAGTTGGGGGCGTAGATTATTTGAAAAGTCAGTTTAATCGGGCTACTCAAGCTTTGAGACAGCCCGGTTCTACATTTAAGATTTTCACCTATGCAGCCGCCCTAGAAATCGGAATACCAGCCAGCAAAACTTATTCTTGCGAGCCGCTTTCCTGGGGCGGACAAAGTTACAGCGGCTGCGAAAGAACCAGCGGCAGTGCTGATATGTATCGCGGCTTGGCGTTGTCGGAAAATGCAATTGCATTGAGGGTAGCACAGGATGTCGGTTTAGACAATGTAGTGCAAATGGCCAGACGTTTGGGGATTACTTCTGAACTGCGTTCTAATCCTGGTTTAGTATTAGGTGAAAGTGAAGTTAATGTGTTGCAATTAACGGGTGCTTTCGGGGTTTTGGCTAATCGGGGTTTGGGAAATCGTCCCCACGTAATCAAGCGAATTATTGACAGCAGCGATTGCAAAGATAGAAATGATTTTAACAGTTGCCGGGTGATTTATGACTATCAAAAAGATGGCATTGCCAATCGGCAGTTAGTTTCTGAAGCCGTAGCGGATACGATGACTGATATGCTGCAAGGTGTGGTGCGGGGAGGTACGGGCAGCAGTGCTGCTTTGGGGTTGGGAGAAGCTGGAAAAACAGGCACGACTAATGATAATAGAGATTTGTGGTTTGTCGGTTATATTCCGAGTCAGCAACTGGTGACAGGAGTTTGGTTGGGAAATGATGATAATTCTCCGACTGCCGGAGGTAGTGCAAATGCTGCTCAGTTGTGGGGGGAGTATATGCGGCAGGTGGCGCGTTGAGTGGAGGCGGGGATTGGACGAATTTTGATACGGCATTGAAATATACAATTTAAATGCCGTACAGCTTGTCAACTCAATCTCCGAATCCTAAACGCAGAACCCATGAAAAACAGATGCTGCGATTGCTTTTCTAAGAGGGCGCGCCAGCTAACAATCCCTGCGAGCAATGACATTAATACGTTATTAGACCTCTTGCAAAAATAATTAGGACGGGCTCTCCGGCCCATTAACTGATGAAAAGGATTTTTGCAAGAGGTCTATTGATTTCCAGGCTGATTAAGGTTAACTGAGCGAGGATGTTTTCAGGGCTTGGGTTGTTCGTCTCAAAAGCGATCGCACATATTTTAATTTTTGAAAAAAAATAGCCAAAATTTAATCATTATTCATACTTCCTGCCGCGCCACTGAGTAGGCTGATTTAAAGCAGAAATTAGAATTCGCAAAAACGCCAGCGGATCGGCTAACGGTGACAGCCAAAACAACCATTTATTGGATACCTGAGTTCGATCGTAGGAAGCCGAGTCTTTTAAATCTTTTAGGACTTACACAATTGGCATATATATATAGTTGCTATAGTGCTATAGGTCATTTCTCGCAGCAAGGCGACAATCGTCTAAGAGAGCATTAACTTCTTCAACGACTAGCCAGGGGTTTCGACCTTTCAAACAAGCTACCATCGCTGCTTCATAGGGATTTCTGCCAGTTTCTTTTACTGCTGCGATCGCCTGTTTGTTAGACAACCCCCGCCCACTGACCAACCAAGCAGCCAAAACCTGTCCTGTACGTCCAATCCCCCCAGAACAGTGAACTACTACCCGTTCGCCTTTGCTATTTGCAGATTCCAAGAACGGCAATATGCGATCGATTAAAATATCGCGATCGACCAATTCAAAGTCTGCAATCGGCGCCCAGCAAACTCGATCGCACCCAAATATTTTCCGATATGTTCCCAGTAAATCAGTGTAGCGGATGAGTTGGGTCTGAGCAAGCAAGCAGCAAACTTGCTTGATATTATGCCCCTGCATAAATTCAATCCAGCGAGCAAGTTCTGCATCGCGGTATCCTGGTCTGGCTGCACCAAACACAATTAATTCATTCTCTGAAGCCGCAGCGAATTTGTGCATACTGTTTTCAATATTTTTACCTATAATTAAGAAAGACGCACAAATCCTGAATCAACAGTGAAAAACAACAGCTCGATCGGTTTAATGAACTGGCTGCAACCCAAACCAGAAACCGTTTTGCTATGCGACTCAATTGCAGCAGCTTCTGACATGGCATTCATGCTCAACGGTGAGTGGGATGGGTGCAATAGTTTGGTGCTCTCTAAATGCGACAAGGTAGCAATTGAAGCAGCCGCTAGTTTGCTGGAGACATCGTGGTGCTACCAAAATACTTGCGAACCCGTTTTAATGCGGCTGGAAGTTGACGAATTTTTGCGCCGTTATGGGATTGGAGACAGGTTTTTTATTAATGCTAACTTGCGATGCGCGCAATTGAGCGAACTTTGCTTGGAAAACATTGATTTGAGTTATGCTAAATTGAATTTGGCTAACCTTAGCGGCACTAATTTAAGCAAAGCAAACTTAATGGCAGCACAGATGCCAGCAGCAAATTTGAGTGGCAGCAATTTGAGTAAATCGCAACTTGTGAGGGCTAATTTATCAGGAGGAAATTTATCGGATGCTAATCTCAGAGGTGCTGATTTGAGTTATGCAGATTTAAGCAATGTTTGTTTAACAGGTGCCGATTTAAGAGGTGCAAATTTAGCGAGAACAGACTTAAGAAAAACAACCTTAGATGGGGCGATTTTTGAGTAATACCAAATCCCGCTTAAATACTTTCTCTCACACCCCGTGGGTAAATCCTGTAAACATTTATCTGCGTCCATCCGCGTACATCCGCCACCATCTGCGCTTAAAGTTCCAAAGTAATTAACTGAGCAATTTCATCCGTTTGAAAACCCAACGCCATCGGCTTTTGCACTGTCGGAATCACTTGCACATCATAGAGTTCTGTGACAATTCCTTCAAACCGCAACCAGTGAACGATCGCCCCAGTAGTCAAATCGATCGCCATCATACCACAGCGAGCCTCAGCATCCTTGGCCAGCAACAACTCATCCAATTCTAAACCGCTAAAAGTGTTGTCACCTCCCCGAGGTTTCGAGAGTCCGACAATTGCCCAATTTTGCCAAAATGCTAGTCCTCGGACATAGCCCGGACAAAACGCAATCGCCTCAAATTTCCCTGTATCTAAATCCACATATCCTAATTCCCCTCTCCCCGAATTCAGCAACCACAACTTGTCTCGATACCAGCGAGGAGAATGCGGCATTGACAATCCTGTAACGATAATATCGTTAGATTGAATATCAATAACTATACCGCCGTTTTTTCTGCGATCGCGCCAGCCATCCACGACATCCGACTGACTCGACGCTGTGACATATTTCGCCTCCCCAGCTACCATTGCCAAACCGTTGAGGTGACAGCGGTCTTCATTTATATATTGTGAGATAAAACCTGGTTTCCAGAGGGGTTTGCAACTGTGGCGATCGCTCAAAGTAGCGATACAATTAAACAAAGTGCTAATAAAAATGATTTGATTATTTTTATCGACCGCGATATCGTGAATGTCGATATCTCCAGTGGTGTAGGCGATGCGCGGTATGTAGAGGCGATCGTAACCTTGATGTTGCGCGCCCTCAGCTAGCACATTGTCTAATTGCCAGAGTTGATATTTGGAACTTAAATAAAGGCGTTCCGACGTGCAGTAGAGGCCCATTGCGCGATCGAATATTCGCCAAAAAGCCGAAATCCTGTTAGTTTCTGGCACAGCACCGATTAACATTAATCGGCTGGTTTGATAGGTAGTGCAAGCAAGGCTGATTTGTTGTTGGGTTAACCAAGATGGCAAATCGCGATCGCCAAAAATCTCGTGTTCTTCGACTGTATTGAAATTTGTGTCGTTATTCATAAAACCTGTAAAATTTTAATTTCCGTGGGGGCGGGTTTTACCGACAATAACTGCCTAAAACCAACAATCTCATAAACCCGCCCCCACCCAACCATAAATCAAAATGTACCTATTGAATGTAGAGATTCCCCTCACCAACCATAATTGCCAAAAACCCAGAATCTCACAAACTCGCCCACATCGACCTGAGATAATTTCCGTAAAAAACCCCAGAACAGGTGTAAATATTTACACATAATTGATATAATTTATTGTATGTGTAAAATATGGGGATTTAATAATGGTCTGGGATTTAAATATTGAAATCAACGATCCAGAGATATATCTTAATCAAGTATCGGGTATTACTAAACATACTTTCTCTTCCAAAGATTACAAAATTCAATGGCGGCTTGCTAAGTTAAAAAACTTCGAGTTCGTGAGTGTTGTTTGGGAAGCTGGGAGTACATATACCGCAGGATATACTTTTCTTGGAAAAATAGGTTTCACATTTTATGACAGCGATCATTTATTGAAAGTTGGGTCTAACGAATTCCTCGTGAACGATCGAAATTTGCTGATAACTCAGCCGGGAGCCGAATTAAGCCAGCTTCAGCACTCAGCCACATACAGCGGAATATCAATTTATATAGATGAAGCTCTATTTTTAACTGAAATGAGCAAGTATCTTGACAAATCCATTGAACGTCATAACCTGGTGCAACTTATCGATCGCACTACTCCTTACGGTCGATCGCTATATCAACTGGTCATAACGCTGTTGAATTTGATTGACACTAACGGACATCCACTGGTAATTGAAAATTTAGAAATCGCTATTTTTTCTACCTTAGTCCAAGGTTCATCTTACAACACTTTAGAACCATCGATTATTAAAGTATCCGAAATTTCGATCGCCCGCGTGCGAGAGGCGGCTGAATACATCCGAGCAAATATGAAAAAAGATCTGACAATTGCACAAATTGCTTCCGCCATGAACTGTAGCAGTCGTTCTTTGCAAACAGCATTCGCTCGTTATTACGGTGTCTCTCCCAGTCAATTCTTGCGAAATGCTCGACTTGAAGCCGCTCGTATGGAGTTAATGGAGAGCAACAAAACGATTACGGAAGTTGCGTTTAATTATGGCTTTTACAATCCTAGTCGCTTTACAAAATATTTCCAGCAGCATTTTGGGGAAAAGCCTTCGGACATTTTGCGAAACTAATCTTTCGCAATTTGGCTAGCGCAACTAGGAAGCCGCAAGATATAAATCTTGTTAGGGAATAAATTGATACACAGGTTAACGGGATTCAAACCAATTTTTTATGAGGCCCCGTAGAATCTGATCCCCCCTAGCCCCCCTTAATAAGGGGGGGACAGGATTCCGATCAAAGTCCCCCTTCCCCCTTGGGGGGGCTAGGGCGTGTTTTCAAACTGATCCATCAGATCCTGATCCCCCTAAATCCCCCTTAAGAAGGGGGACTTTGAGTGCTCTTGTCCCCCCCTTATTAAGGGGGGCTAGGGGGGATCTCCGGGTTTGAAAACACGCCCTAGGGGCGGGTGGGGATTTAGGGGGATCAAGATATGTGCAACGACCCATTAAATTGGTATCAAACAAAATATTAATTTGTAAGCCCTACCAAACAAAGGTTTCGAGCCTTTGTCCCGGTTAGAAGTGTTTTCCTTACCGTTTCGATATTATTACTCATCACGATCGGCGAGTGTCATCCACCACCAGGTAGAAACATCACAAACCAAAATCAAATCGGGGTCATCTCCCGATCGACTCAAAAACGACGAACTACATTAAAAGCAAAAAACTGTGAAAACTCTACCTAAAATTAACCGCTCCCTAAATAAAAATATCGCGAGTTTGGTTGGTTGCTTTAGCAACCAACCAAACTCCATCGTCATCCTTGACCCCACAATACCAGACAGCCAGCACCTAATCTCCGGCATCAAACCCGACACAGCAACCTACATCCTCCAAAGCCAGCCCGATGCCGTAGAGCAAATCGCCACAATCCTAGCTCAGCATACAGGCATCAATGCTCTACACATCATCACCCACGGAGATTCTGCCAAGCTTTACCTAGGCACAACAGAACTCAACAGCAGCAATATCCAAAACTACAGCCACCAATTGCAACAGTGGCGAAACAGCCTCACTGACAACGCCAACATCATCTTATATGGATGCAGCGTAGCAGCCGGAGACCGAGGACACCAATTCCTGACTCAACTGCACCAACTCACAGGGGCAAACATCGCCGCCAACCCGTACCCAACAGGCAACAGTAGGCTAGGAGGCACCTGGGACATCCTCCAACTCATCCCCCCATCTTCTGAAGCGCCCCAACTAGCCCTCACCGAAACCACCCTCAAAACTTACAGTGGCATACTCGGCTTTGCCCCCCAAGTTGACTTCCCTACTGGCACTAGCCCCTACTCCGTCAGCATCGGCGACATCAACGGCGACGGCCGCCCCGACTTAGCTGTGGTAAACATTGGCAACAACAGCGCCTCCATCCTGCTCAACACCACCCCCACCGGAGCCGCCACCCCCACCTTCTCCCCCCAAGTCGCCTTCCAGGCTGGCGATTTCCCCAGATCCTTCAGCATCGGCGACTTCAACGGCGACGGCCTCCCAGACTTAGCTGTGGTAAACAGTGACGACAACAGCGCCTCCATCCTGCTGAACACCACCCCCACCAACGCCACCACCCCCTCCTTCGCCACCCAAGTCACCTTCGCTACTGGCGCTTACCCCGCCTCTGTCAGCATCGGCGACATCAACGGCGACGGGAAACCAGACTTAGCTGTGGTAAACAGTGACAACAACACCGCCTCCATCCTGCTGAACACCACCCCCACCAACGCCACCACCCCCACCTTCGCCACCAAAGTAGACTTCCCTACTGGCAGTATCCCCGTCTCCGTCAGCATCGGCGACTTCAACGGCGACAACCTCCCAGACTTAGCTGTGGTAAACAGTGGCAGCAACACCGCCTCCATCCTGCTGAACACCACCCCCACCAACGCCACCACCCCCTCCTTCGCCACCCAAGTCACCTTCGCTACTGGCACTTACCCCGCCTCTGTCAGCATCGGCGACATCAACGGCGACGGGAAACCAGACTTAGCTGTGGCAAACTACGGCAGCAACAGCGCCTCCATCCTCCTCAACACCACCCCCAAAGTCAGCATCGCCGCAGGCACTACTCCCACCGAAACCGGCCCCACCACTGGCACATTTAATATCACCCTTGATACTGCCGCCCCCGCTGGCGGCATAGTCGTCAACTTCAACACCACTGGCAGTACCGCTACTTCTGGTCACTACTCCTTAACTGCGGGTACGAATATCACGGCAGTTACTGCTAATACTTTCACCATTGCCGCTGGTGCAACTACCGCTGTCCTCAATGCTGTCCCCATAGATGATGCTATTATCAACCCAGGGGAAACAGTCCAAGTCAACGTCACTGCCGATACCAACAATTGGAACTACTTTCTCGATCCAGTTGCCGCCAATACGACTGGGACACTAACAATTACCGACAACGACTTCCCCACAGTCAACCTCTCAGTTTCCCCAGTCACAAGTACAGAAACCGGAACTCCAGTTATCACTGTCACCGCCACAGCATCAAGTGCAGTTGTTGGAGATCAAACAGTAAATGTGGCTTTGTCGGGAACTGCAACTGCTGCTGATTTTACAGGAACAATTCCGACTAGCATTACTATTCCTGCTGGCCAAACCACAGGTTCCTTTACCGTCAATGTTAATGATGATGCACTTGTAGAAGGAAGTGAAACAGGTACTTTCACAATCTCGACTCCTTCTAGCGGTATCACACTCGGAACTACGACAACTGGTGACGTTGCAATTACCGACAACGACTTCCCCACAGTCAACCTCTCAGTTTCCCCAGTCACAAGTACAGAAACCGGAACTCCAGTTATCACTGTCACCGCCACAGCATCAAGTGCAGTTGTTGGCCCTCAAACTGTAAATGTGGCTTTGTCTGGAACGGCCACTGCTGCTGATTTTACGACAATTCCGAATATCATTACCATTCCCGACGGTCAAACCACAGGTTCCTTTACCGTCAATGTTATTGATGATCCACTTGTAGAAGGAAGTGAAACAGGTACTTTCACAATCTCGACTCCTTCTAGCGGTGTTACACTCGGAACTACAACAACAGGTAACGTTGAGATTACCGACAACGATGTAACGCCTTTACCGGAAATCCAAGTATTAGACGGAACAACGGATATAGCTGATGGTACTGCAAGTACGATCGACTTTGGTAGTGCATTAATTGGCGGCACTCTCAACAAAACCTTTACCGTCAACAATCTCGGTACAGCAGTTTTAAACCTCAGCAATCCTACCCTACCAACCGGATTTAGCATTGTCGGAAATTTACCGGCAACTCTCGCAGCAGGTGCAAGTGCTAACCTGCAAGTTCAAGTCGATACGACAGTAGCAGGAAATAAAGCAGGTACGCTGCAATTTGTCAATGATGATACGGATGAAAATCCCTTCAACTTCCCGATTTCAGCATCAGTCACAGCAACTCCTGTACCGGAAATCCAAGTATTAGACGGAACAACGGATATAGCTGATGGTACTGCAAGTACGATCGACTTTGGTAGTGCA
>NZ_JAUBRI010000094.1:2630-2816 GCF_036701795.1 Microcoleus sp. N9_A1 | reverse complement strand
GTACGCTGCAATTTGTCAATGATGATACGGATGAAAATCCCTTCAACTTCCCGATTTCAGCATCAGTCACAGCAACTTCCACGCCAACGCCTGCACCAGTACCAACAGAAACGCCTGCACCAGTACCAACAGAAACGCCTGCACCAGTACCAACAGAAACGCCTGCACCAGTACCAACAGAAACGC
>NZ_JAUBRI010000094.1:0-2530 GCF_036701795.1 Microcoleus sp. N9_A1 | reverse complement strand
CTGCACCAGTACCAACTCCTGCGCTAACACCAACTCCTGCACCATTGGTAACGCCAACACCTGCACCTGCACCTGCGGAAACACCGACACCGACACCGACACCAACACCGACGCCAACACCATCGGTAACGCCAACACCAATAACTAATAACATCCCCAACGATGACTGCATCTGCGATGACATTGACTATCCCAATTTAAACCAACCGAATTCAGTTGAAAACACGATACTCGGTGTACCGGGCATTCAAATAGGCACTGCCAAAAACGATGAATTACTGGGTAGCAACACGGGCAATATATTCGATGCCAAATCCGGGGATGACAACTTATATGGTGGTGACAGCAGCGACATCCTCAACGGCAACAAAGGCAATGATTTTATCAGCGGTGGCACAGGTGACGACATCTTATTTGGAGATGAAAATAATGACATTATTCTCGGCGACTTGGGGAATGATTTAATCTTTGGAGGTAAAGGCAATGACTCCCTAAATAGCCGCGAAGGTGACGACATCGTTTATGGGAACAGAAATGATGACTTCATCGACGGCGGTAAGGGTAATGACAGCTTATTTGGAGGCAAAGGTGATGACATAATCCTTGGCAGTGAGGGAGATGATTACTTGTTGGGAAATCAGGGCTCGGATACCATCTGCGGCGGCGAAGGTAATGATTTTATCAGCGGTGACGAAGGCGCAGATATGCTGGGAGGCTGTGAAGGAAATGATACTCTTTACGGCGGGGAAGATAATGATACTCTCCTGGGCGGAAAAGGTAATGATGTCCTTTACGGAGAATTGGGGAATGATAGTTTGATTGGCGGTAGCGGCAATGATATCTTTGTACTAAAATCTGGTCAAGGATTTGATATTATTGCTGATTTTACAAGCGGTCAAGATTCGATCGCACTAAGCGGAGGTTTGAGCTTTAGCCAGTTAGCAATAACTCAAAATACTCAGGGTACAATTATCAAAAATTCCTTGACAGGAGAAGAGTTAGGTGTGATGATTGGAGTGAGTGCCAATTCGCTGACAGCGGCTAACTTCATGCTGGTTTAGGAAATAATTAAAAGTGCGTGAAGGTTCGCTTCACGCACTTCTACCAATTTTGAAATATCCAGCAAAAACTCAACGACTATTCATACTTCCGGCCGCGCCACTGAGTAGGCTGATTCAACGCAGAAATTAGAATTCGCAAAAACGCCAACGGATCGGCCAAAGGTGACAGCCAAAACAGCCATTTACCCGATGCCTGAGTTGTATCGTAGCTTGGGGCGATCGCGAAACACAAAGCCGATCGCACCGCCACCAAAAATACATTCAATCCCCACAGCCAAAACTGCGGAAACGCGCCCACAGCAGGCACTGAACCAGACAACAAATAGCACAGGACGATCGGCACCGGCAAACCTTGAACCGCCAGCAACAGCCACAAATCGCCCCAAATTTGAGCGCCAGAAGCAGCATCTTTCAAATCGAGCGATCGACCCCACTCATTCCAAGTCTCGATCGCCCCCTCATACATCCGCACCTGCAACACCTTAGCCCCATCCAAAAAGCCCACCTTAAAGCCCTTAGCAGCCGCATAGCGAGCCAAAGTCACATCATCGCAAAAAGAACCTTTTGCCACCTCATAGCCCCCCAATGCCACCAAAACCTCGCGCTTACAGAGAAAACACTGACCGTTCGCCATCACCCGTTCCGGCACATCCCCGCCAGTCCCCGTCGGCCCGAACCGATAAACCAAAGTCATTAACAAAGCAGGTTGCAGCCACAACTCCCCCGGATACTTGAGGATAAACTGCGGCGACAGCGAAATCAAATCGTAATTTCCAGCTTTCGCCGTTTTGAGTAAACTCGCAATCAAACCCGGATGCGGCACAGTATCCGCATCTATCCCCAAAATCCACTCGCACTTCTCGGAACTTGCCAAAAAACCTGCATTCAGCGCCCAGGGACGCCCTACCCAGCCCGCCGGCAGCGGATCGTCGTTAATCAAGCGAAACCGGGGGTCTTTTTGTGCGGCTGCCTTGACTAAATCTCCGGTTCCGTCTACCGAATAGCTGTCAACGACAATCACTTCTCGGAGTTCGTAACTTTGACTGGTTAATCCTTCCAAACAAGGCGAAATGCGATCGGCTTCGTTCAAAGTCGGTACTACCGCAGTACAAGCACCCAACAAATCCAGCGTCGGCGAATCGGGTTCCAGGGGCGGGATGCGCGATGGGCCTTTAATCAGACGCGACATCAGAAGGGCTGCGGCGGGCAATTGCAGCAGCAGGAGTGCGACAGGGATGATACTTGTCAGCAATTGCGAGAACAGGTGAGGGGCGATCGGGAAAACCATACTATTAAACAATTGAAGAATTGGGAATGACTTACTGGATATGGATCAATACGGTTGGGTTAAAACTATTTATTCCGGGCGAGATCCCCCTCGCATCCCCCTTATTAAGGCTACCGTGTACACACAAGTCCAGCTAGAGCGGTTTTCCAACCAATGAAGATAGCTTCAAACTGTTGAAGAC
>NZ_JAUBRI010000093.1:17519-18712 GCF_036701795.1 Microcoleus sp. N9_A1 | reverse complement strand
CTAGCGACTCTACCGTTTCGACAATGAGCAGATTTTCGACAACCGGTTCTGGTTGAGAAGGCTCTAGCGACTCTACCGTTTGAACAATGAGCAGATTTTCGACAACCGGTTCTGGTTGAGAAGGCTCTAGCGACTCTACCGTTTCGACAATGAGCAGATTTTCGACAACCGGTTCTGGTTGAGAAGGCTCTAGCGACTCTACCGTTTCGACAATGAGCAAATTTTCGACAACCGGTTCTGGTTGAGGATGTTCGATAGATTCTTGTCTTTCTACATTTTCCAGAAAATCTGCCACTGGCTGCATTTCTGGTTCTAAATCGCTTATTTCCTCTGGTGTTTCTGTAATTGGTTCGGATTCTGGTTGAGAATAGTCGATCGACTCTTGTATTTCGACAACTGGTTCGGATTCTGGTTGAGAATAGTCGATCGACTCTACGGTTTCTGAAACTTGCCGATTTTCGACAACTGGTTCGGATTCTGGTTGAGAATAGTCGATCGACTCTACGGTTTCTGAAACTTGCCGATTTTCGACAACTGGTTCGGATTCTGGTTGAGAATAGTCGATCGACTCTACGGTTTCTACAACTGGTTCGGATTCTGGTTGAGAAAGTGCGATCGACTCTTCTGTTTCTACAACTTCTATATTTTCGGCAACGGGTGCTGGTGGAGAAGGTTCTATAGGGAGTATCTCACTTTTGTAAAAAATGTTTTTTACAAAAGTGAGCATTCTGCTTGCTTGTTTAGATATCTGTAGCGAGTAAGATGCTCGGGTTCCTGTGACACCCAAACTGAGATGCTTCCCTTCTCTCAACTCTACGGTTTCTGCAACTGGTTCTGATTCTGGTTGAGGATCTTCTCTCAACTCTACGGTTTCTGCAACTGGTTCTAATTCGGTTTGAGGATCTTCTCTCAACTCTACGGTTTCTGCAACTGGTTCTAATTCGGGTGGAGAAAGTTCTATCGGCTGTACGGTTTCTGCAACTGGTTCCGATGCTGAATGAGAATCATAAAGCAACTCTTCAGTTTCTGCAACTGGTTCCGATGCTGAATGAGAATCATAGAGAGATTCTGGTTTATCTGAAACTGGCAGATTGTCTGCAATCGGTTGTAATTCCGATTGATGAGAATCCGCAATCGGTTGTAATTCCGATTGATGAGAATCCGCGATCGATTGTAATTCCGATTGATGAGAA
>NZ_JAUBRI010000093.1:0-17419 GCF_036701795.1 Microcoleus sp. N9_A1 | reverse complement strand
TCCGCGATCGATTGTGATTCCAATTGATGAGAATCCGCGATCGATTGTGATTCCAATTGATGAGAATCCGCGATCGATTGTGATTCCAATTGATGAGAATCCGCGATCGAATCTTGAATTTCTGTGGCTTCTTGCAGATTTCGATCGACCTCCGGTTCGCTGTGAACCAGATTTTCTTCCGGTTTCTTTTCAGCCGCTGTCAGCCTTAAAAACACATCTTCCAAAGTAGCGCGAGAGCGGCGCATTTCGCAGAGCCCAAATCCAGAGTCGATGATAGCTGTGGCAATTTGTCGTCCGGGTTCTCTTTCCTGTTCGCACAAGGCCCGCAGGCGGTAGCGATTAACTAAAAATTGCTGGCTTGGAATCAATTCGATCGATCGAACTCCCGGCAAATTTTCCAAAGAAGGCAACAGCAGACTGTTTACCAATTCCGCCTCGCCTTCAACTTCGAGTTCGTAACCCTCTCCCACTGCCAACTCTCCCATCAAATTTTCGGGACTACCTGCTGCGACGATTTTACCGCGATTGATGATGGTAACGCGGTTACAAGTCATGCTGACTTCCGGCAGAATGTGCGTGGAAAGGATGATTGTGTGCTGGCCGCCAAGGCTTTTGATTAAATTGCGGACTTCGATAATTTGTCGCGGGTCGAGGCCGACGGTTGGTTCATCTAAGATAATAACTGGTGGATCGTGGACGATCGCCTGCGCGATACCGACGCGCTGACGAAATCCTTTAGAAAGTTTGCGGATTAAAACTTTGCGTTTATCAACCAGGCCGCAGCGTTCGATCGCGGATGTGATTCGTTGCGCGCGATCGCCTGCAGGTACTTGCTTAATCCGCGCCACAAAAAACAGAAACCCTTCCACAGTCATTTCTGGATAAAGCGGCGGGTTTTCCGGCAGATAGCCGATGCGCTGTCTGACGGCCATCGAGTTTTCGTGAACATCGAGGCCGGCGATGCGGGCAGTACCGCTGGATGCGGGCAAATATCCCGCCAAAATCCGCATGGTTGTGGTTTTGCCCGCGCCGTTTGGCCCCAAAAAACCCAGAATTTCTCCTGATTCGACCGAAAAAGACACGTCCGCGATCGCTGCGGTCGAACCGTAAGTTTTGCTTAAGTGTTCTACTTCAATCATTTGTCAGAAGTCACGCGATTTTAGGTTTTAGATTTTAGATTTACTTTGCCAACCACAGGCGGGACGCCTGTTCCACGAAGTGGAGAGTCCCGCCCGATCGGCGGGTCGATCGAAATTTATGGCGAAATTTTTAATTTGATTTTGTCTTCCAGTGTAGTCTGGCAAGAACTAAATCTATCATAAGTGTCGATCGGACTTTGAAGCAAAATGCTAGCTAGTAGGGTGCGGCGCGCGGAAATGATTAGCCGATGTGCATCGAATCGCTACCACCTGACGCACCCTACCAGTAGAGTCCGTGCCTAACCGAACCCTCAACTAGCTGCCTTCGCTACAGACGCGGGGCTGTTTCTAGGTTGATATCGGCATTAAAAACAATCACAAATTGAGCATTGGGGATTAACTGCCGGATAATCCGCAGATAGCCGTCAGCATCGGAATGCCTGAAGAAATGGGCTACAGTGATTCGCTGCATATTGGGAAGCAGGCGAACAACCAACCACTTGTTGAGGCGGTCTTTATAAGGCATAATTAAGCTTGTCTCCATTTAGTATTGGAGCCAAAGCCAGTTCAATGCTTGTCGAGGGCGCGGACTGGCTTTTGACTTGTTTCAGGCTTTGCACACAAATTTCCTAATTCTATATAAGGCTAGAGAAATTAGGTTATTTATAAGCATTATTTCTACCAACTTTTTTATATCGAGTCAATAGTTATTTACAAAAATTGTTTAAAAAAATCAACTAAATATAGTCAATTGACTATATGTATTCAGTTGACTATATACAGTCAACTAAATATAGTCAACTGAATGAGGGATAGATAATGACGCTGGGGCAAAAGCTAAGAATACGACGCGAAAGTTTAAATTTAACTCGCATACAAGTGGCAAGAGCGTGTAAAGTTGTGCAGTCAACGGTCATCAACTGGGAAACTGAGAGACACGTCCCCAAGCTATACCCAGCAGAGATGAAAGCCCTGTGCGACTTATTGAAATTCTCGATCGAAGATTTAGTAGTTTAGCTTCGGGAATTAAGATAAAGTAGGTTGGACAATCGCGCTTTTTTGCAGAGAGGGCGATCGCTTTCTATTTGGATTACTGCTGCTGAAATTGAGCCAACAACCAAGCCCCTACCTGTGCTTGATCTTCAGTGCGACTCCGCCGCAAAGCCTGTTCCAAGACATCAATAGTTAATCCCGGCAAAACTTCAGATTTAACAATCCGCCGACTGCCATTATCAGCAATAATTGCAAAGGCAATAATTTGGGATTTCTGCACGTCCACTACCCAATATTCAGCGACTTTTAACTCTTCGTAAAGCAACCGTTTTTCACCGATATCATCAGCCAAAGTTGAGTCAGCAACTTCTATGACCAAATCGGGCGGCGGGGTAACGTCAAGACTTGCGATCGAAGTTCCTTTAGGTGCTAATTGCGCTCTTTCTCCAATATAGTAAGATACGTCGGGCTGACACTCTCGGACTCCTGTTTTACGGTAGCTACAGTTATCCAAACCATTTAAAGGGATAGCTTTCGCAATACAGAACAGACTCACTCCTAAAAAAATACTTCCATTGTCTCTAGCATGATCTGGCCCTACTGACATAGTTTCAATCCTCATTTGTCCGTTGCGGTAGTAGCATTTGGCTTTATTGTAAGCTGGGTCATCTGCCATCGCGATGAATTCTTCCCATGTTGCTACCACCCAGGTGTCTGTCGGTAATTTAGTTGTTAAGGTACTCATTTTTCACCTTTTGATTAGACAGTTTGGGTGACTATTTTTGTTATTCAATGACGCTCTAATTTAATCGTAGCACATTCGATCGCACTCTCAATTCCCCCTTTTCCAAATCTTAATTTCCCCCAACCAACCCGCACTCACAATAGTCTTGCCATCTGCGCTAATCGCCACAGCGCTAACGTAGCCAGCATGACCGCTCAAATTACCTCTCAATTCGCCCGATCGCACATCCCAAAGTTTCACACTCTTATCCCAACTTCCAGTAACCAGCGTAGTGCCATCCCGACTGAATGCCACCGACCAAACTCCATCGGTATGCCCGCTCAAACGTCGAATTAACTGCCCGTTTCCGACATTCCACAAACCGATTGTACCATTGCTGTTTCCCGCCGCTAAACTCTTGCCGTCGGGAGTAAAAGCTAGGGACAAAACAGCCAAGTTTTTGCCGCTAATCGTGCGAATTGCTTGACTGCTAGCTAAATTCCACAACCTAATTGAACCGTCTTTGCTGCCGCTAGCTAAAGTTTTGCTATCGGGACTGATTGCAACAGCATTCACCAACCCAGAATGCCCGGTCAAAGTCCGCAGCAACTCCCCCGTTTTAGCGTTCCAAATCTTAATCGTTTTGTCCCAACTGCCACTCGCTACAAATTGACCATCAGGACTAACGGCAACACTCGAAACAGCCCCAGAATGCCCGCTCAAAGTGCGTATAACCGCGCCTGTTTCTAAATTCCAAATTTTTACAGTTTTGTCGTCGCTGCCGCTAGCTAACACTTTTCCGTCCGCACTCGCAGCCAGTGCATTTACCGATTCCGTGTGTCCTTGTAGCGTAGTTTTTAATTGCCCGCTGGGAAAATTCCAAACTGAGATTGTACCGTTGCTATTTCCTGTGGTAAAATAAGCGGAAGCAAGAGTAAGGGAACTCACAACTTCCGAAGATCCTTTGAGGCTATTTGTGGCGACAAAGGCGATCGCGCTTCCAGACTTCCGAGGCGCATTATTCACAGGAGTTTTCGGGTTTGTGGCTGTTGGCGATTGGGGAAGTGCAGGCAGCGAAACAGTCGATCGCCATTTCATGAAAGTATTGATTTCTATCCCCGCCGCCACGATTTTATCGGAATTTTCCTCTAACCTAACAATGCCGTTAATTGCCACAACTCGCCCCGCGTCGTCGAGCACTGGCCCGCCGCTCATGCCCGCTCTCACTAAGTTGTTGTATACCAAAGTATAACCGTTCCAGGGAGTCTGACGGCCGGTAAGCTGACCTTCGGTGGCGATGAAAATCGGCTGTCTCAGGGAACCGCCGGATGTCGGCCAGCCGGCTACATAGGCATTTTTTCCGGGAGTTGCTGCGGAATTGGCTAATTGAGCCAGGGGGTAGCTTTGAGCGCTGCTGAAAGGGACGATCGCTAAATCAGCACCGGGCATTCGCCGGATGAGATTGTATGATACAGAGTGAGCTTTGCCGTCGGGAGTTACAACTTCGTAATCGCCTGCTTTATCGACTACGTGCCAGTTGGTAAGAATATAGTATGTGCTACCTTGTTTCTCTAAAATTACTCCTGAACCGCCTTTTGGCCCTTGGATGCGAACGGTAATTTGTTTGGCGACGGTTTTTACTGCGTCGGCGGTTAAGGCTAGGGCGATTTGAGGTGATGTGAGTGGAATAAGGGCGATCGAACTTAGGGCGATCGTAGCACTCAAAATAGCCGGAATTGTTCTGCTGTAATTCATTATTGTGTCAATTTAACATACCAACATATCAACCGACGGATAACTTTTCCGGTTTGTGGCATATTTACGGTTGAAAACGCCAAAAAGCCTGCGCGATCAAACTTTCGACATTCGCACAAGCCTAAAAATATTTGACACAGCCCTCTGGCTAGCAGAAAAATTTAGAATCGGGAACCGCACCTAGCCTCAACAATAGCAACTGGCTGATCTCTATTCTTTTCTCGGCAAATCAGAATTTGAGCCAAACGCTGGTCGGAATAATACCCATTAGCCATCCAGCCGAGGGGTGCGCCTGCGATCGCGCCAACTGCTAAACCAGTTATCAGGCTCCAAACAAGATGCTTTCTGGCGATCGGGTTTTGTTGCATAAAAATTTATCCTAAAGACTTAGCCTTAGAAAAAATACCACAAATAAAATTTACTTTCTTCCTCCTATTTACTTATTTCCTAAGTAGTAACCCATGATTAAGTATCATGTTCTTCACAGTCCGCTTAACACAATCCCAGGCAACAGCAAAAGGTGCGTCAGGATTGATGATTTTTTACCAGATTGTTAGCTTCGCGCTGACGCACCCTACGCACAAGTATTAGTAGAATGCGTCACTTGACAAAACCCAACGCTTCGGTTATTATGCAATTAGGGCTTATGCCACAATCCAAAAAATAGGGGCAACAAGGGGGGCGATTGCTCCTACTACAGGCAGGCTGTGCATAAGTCCTGCAAACCCTCACGTTGGAGAACAGCGTCTGATGCCCAAAGTTCTTGAAGACCGCCAGAACAATCTATTTGTGTATATTTATACTAACGACCATATTCCAGCTCACGTCCACATCTTCAAAGGTAGAAAAAATGATAAGAACCAGATGGAAATCAAAATTAATATTGGCACTGAAAAACAAGCTCCTAGCTTCGTTTACGCACACGATCGAATAAAGGAGAAAGATATAGTTATCGCTCTTAGATTAGTAGCCGATAATCAAGAAATGTTGTTAACCAAATGGCAAGAAATACATCAATGACTATGGAAAAAATAAAATTTATTTACCAATCTCAAGCTACTGTAAAACCAGTAGTTCCGCCTTAAGTTTATGAGAGATTCTGTCTTTCGTTACCGGAAAGACAGAATCCATCTGGGAGAAGAGTTGGAAAATGTTTAATGTCGCAAGTGACAAAAGAGGAATAAATGGCATTTAAGAACTGGGACAAAGAGTTAACCGAGGAAAATCTCCGAGAGCAAATAACCAAAGCCAAAGAAGCATGGAAACAAGCCGAGGCTACAGAACCCCGCGCCGAATCCGTGTATTACAATCAGTCTGAAGATTTAATTACGATCAAACTGAAAAACGGCGCTATTTTTTGTTTTCCTCCAAAACTGGCACAAGGCTTAGAAGGTGCTTCACCAGAACAGCTTGCTGATGTTTGGCTGCCTCCTTCTGGCAGCAGCGTACACTGGGAAAGCTTAGATGTTGATTTTGGCATTCCCGAACTTGTAACAGGTATTTTTGGCACAAAATCTTGGATGGCTGAATTAGGTAGGAAGGGAGGACAGGCAATTTCAAGCTCTAAATCCGCAGCAGCACGGAAAAATGGCAAGAAAGGCGGACGACCTAAAAAGAATATTTCTGTTAATTATTGAAATCCTTTTGAGCTATCAGCAGATGCCACCTAATGAAATCCCCGAATTCTCCAAGAATTCGGGGATTTCGCATTCAATTTTATGCTAAATCAAACAGCAAAAATTCAGCATCTGCCGTAGCTTGAACAACCAACTCAGACTCATCGCTAACCGCCGCAGCGTCGCCATTTTTCAAAGTCAAACCGTTGAGTACAACTGAACCGCGAGCCACTTGCACCCAAGCATGGCGATTCGGCTGCAAAGCATGAGAAACCCGCGAGTCTTTATCCAAAACAGCCGCATACAAATCAACATCTTGATGCACTTTCACAGCACCATCTCTCGCATCTCGCGCCGCCACTAAGCGCAGTTTTCCGTGCCTTTCTGCTACGGGAAAATCCCGTTGTTCGTAACTCGGTTGCAAGCCATTTGTATCCGGTAACAGCCAGATTTGTAGCAAATGAACCGGGTCAGTTTGCGAGTGATTGAACTCGCTGTGCTGGATACCCGTACCAGCACTCATCCGCTGCACTTCACCGGGTTTAATCGTTGCACCAGTACCCAAAGAATCTTTGTGTTCTAACACTCCTTCTAATACATAGGTAATGATTTCCATGTCGCTGTGTCCGTGAGTGCCGAAACCTTTGCCGGGGCTAACGACATCCTCATTAATTACCCGCAAAGAGCGAAAATTCATATAGTTGCGATCGTAATAATCGGCAAAGGAAAATGTGTGGTAACTGTCCAGCCAACCGCGATTTGCGTGTCCTCTTGCTGCACTTTTTCTGACGGTAATCATTTTCTGCATCCTCAGTGAAATTTATCGGTGTTCTGAGATATTTCTACTTTAAACCGAGTCAAGCTATTATGGGAAGTACGTACTAAAAAGTGCGGTAGTTACCAAAAAGATACTATGCAAGTCAAAGAGGTAAAGGTCGATCGAGCAAATTGCCCTGTAGAACGCACTTTAGAGGTGATTGGCGGGCGCTGGAAAGTCTTGATTCTGCGGGAGTTGTTTCCAGGAGTGAAGCGTTTTAACGAGCTGCAACGAGCTGTCAACGGCATTACTCAGAAGATGCTGACGCAGCAACTGCGGGAAATGGAATCAGACGCGATCGTGCACCGGGAAATTTACCTGCAAGTGCCGCCAAAAGTTGAATATTCGCTAACGCCTTTGGGCGAAAGTCTCAAACCGATTATTAATGCCATGCACGAATGGGGAATTCAGCATATTAGCGAAGATCGAGAATGAGCGGTTTCTAGATGGTTTTTTCCGTCTTCCGACAGATTTAAAATTTTTCACCTAGTTCAACAATAATAATATGAATAACATAGAGCGTCTCGCCACCCTCAACCGCATCCGCAAACTCAGCCGCCTGATGGATACCGCCATTGGCATCCCCGGCACCAAATTTCGCATTGGTTTAGACCCCATTATTGGTTTAGTTCCGGGTGCTGGGGATATCGTAGATACCGCGTTTTCCGCTTACCTAATTTATTTAGCAACTCGATTCAACATTCCCCAAAAAACTCTAGGGAAAATGATTTACAATATCGGTCTAGAAGCCGTGGTGGGTTCAGTACCTTTAGTCGGAGATATCTTCGATGCTTTTTATAAATCAAACATGAGAAATCTGGCGCTTTTAGAAGAGCACCTCGAAGCAGTTGAACCCGAACTAGCCGCAGTTGCAGAACCTATTCCTGAACCTATTAAATTGTAGGCGCGGGTTTCACGCACAATAATTGTAAATAACTCACATCTTGCACCATTCTCAAGAACAGGCAAGATGCCTGTTCCACAAAGAGTGAATTTTCTTGTGGAACAGGCCGGAAAGCCTGTTCCTAAACAAGTAATTGAGAATGGTGCAACATCTCAGAAATAACCAACAATCTCTCAAACCCGCCCCTATCAAACGAAAAATCCGAATGTAGATTTTCCGCATTCGATCCAAATTTAATGTTGATGTGGGTTATCTGTTGTGGGGAGCGGGTTGATCTAGATTGTTGGTACTCCTCAGATATTATTCGTAAACCCCGCCACTACAAAATAATCATTGATGGCGTTTAACCGCTTCCACCAAAGCAATAACATCTTCTTCTCTAGTATTAAAAGCCGTTACCAGTCTCACAGTGCATTCATCCCATCGATAAAACAGAAAACCCTCAGCTAAAACCGATGTAATCACTGCTTCAGGAAGTTGAATAAAAATCTCATTTGCTTCAACCTGATGGCAAAACTTCGCGCCCTCAACTCCTGCCAAATCTTCGGCTAATTTGGCTGCCATATTATTGGCATGAGTCGCATTCTTCAGCCACAAATCATCCGTTATATATGCTTCCAACTGTGCCGACAAAAACCGCATTTTCGAGAACAGATGGCCGCTGCGCTTGCGGTAAAAAGGGAAAGTCTTTGCTAGTTCTTGATTGAAAAATACCACAGCTTCCGCAGCCATCGCCCCGTTTTTTGTCGCTCCAAATGAGAGGATCTCCACACCGGCGCGCCAAGTAACATCAGCAGGAGAACAGCCCAAACTGACAACAGCATTTGCAAAGCGAGCTCCATCCATGTGCAGGTGCAAATTGCGATCGCGAACCACTTCCGAAATGTGGGAAATTTCCGCTGGATTGTAGACTGTGCCGGCTTCCGTTGCTTGAGTGATGCTGACGGCTGCGGGCTGTACGTGGTGGACGACACCTGCACCAGCGCGATCGAGCATTTTTCCTAAAGTCTCTGCCTCTATTTTACCATGATTTCCTGTTACTGTTACTAACTTTGCACCGCCTGTAAAAAACTCCGGCGCGCCGCATTCATCTAGATTAATATGAGATTCCGCGTGACAGTAAACAGCCCCGTAAGGAGGAGTCACAACCGCAAGGGCCAGAGAATTAGCAGCAGAACCTGTTGCTACAGGAAAAACTGTCACCGATGTCTCAAACAAGTCCGAAAATTTAACTTGCAAACGCTGTGTATATTCATCATCTCCGTAAGACTTCACAGCACCGGAATTAGCCGCTGCAATCGCAGCCATAATCTCCGGCGAAACCCCGGTTGCATTGTCGCTACAAAAATTCATTAGAATAATTGGTAAATAGAATCTATAATATAACTCAACACTCAACGGTCAACACTCAAGCATTAAACCAAGAGGAAGAATTATGGCAGAATACCGCCAAATAGAATACCGCATCGGCAAAGACGGCAAAATTACCGAAACCGTCCTCAACGCCACCGGTTCGAGTTGCACCGAAACCACCGCCGGAATTGAAAAAGCCCTCGGAAAAGTAGAATCTCAAGACTTGCTGCCAGAATACTACCAAGGCGAAGAAAATTTGAGCGTGGAACAAACGCAGACTTTAAAACAAGTTTAGAAGAGTTAAAGATGTTTGAGATCCTCGGTGCAACAGTTGATGTAACAACACTGCCTGCCTTCAGCTTCGCGCTGGCTATCGGGGGCATTTTTCTAATTTTAGTCTACCTTTATGCTGCATCTGAGGCGGGAGATGCGATCGAGTTTAAGTACGATACAATTCTGCGGGAACGCATGAATCAGCTAGACATTCTCGATTGGCAAGACTTAGGCGAAAAAGCAGGCTTAAGTCGCTTTGGGGTGCGCTTAGTGCGGCAGGGAGATGTGGGAAAACTCACGCTAGACCAACTGAGGCGGCTGGCAACAGTGTTGAATTTGAATTTCCAAGAGTTCGATCGCACTTTGAACGCGCTGCCAATATCGGCTACAATCACAACTAATCCCACCGAAATAGAAGAATTGAGGCAGCAGTGTTTCCGGCTGCGAGAAGAACTGCAGCAGCAAAAAACTCAACTAACTGCCGATTTTCGCCGCGCTACCTTTGAACAGTTGCAAACTTTGTTAACTAACTATCCCGCCGCCCGCAAAATGGCAGAAGCCAAGCCAGATATGCCCGCCAAAAATCTCTCAGCTTTGTTTACTCCCTTAGAAAATCTCTTGTTAAGCTGGGATTTTGAAACAATCGGTTCTGCCTGGGAACAAGTGACTTACAATCCGCAGTTGCACCAGCCGGATGTTGAGGATATAACAGAAGGAGAATTAGTTTATATTCGGTTTGTCGGTTATCGGGATGGAGAGCAAATTCTTGCTCCTGCTAAAGTTAGTCGCACCCTTCCAGCGGGAATAAAAAATTAAATTTAAAATCTAAAATCAACATGACTACAGTTGCAATTGACTTCGGCACCAGCAACACAGTTGTCTGCATTCTCAATCCGGATACGCAAACACCAGAAACTTTGAGATTAGGCGAGATATCCCGCATTTTCAAAACGCACAAACCGAGTGAAGATGTCCGAGAAATACCTGTAGTACCGACTTTAGTCTTTGTGAAAAGTGCGGGTGAGTTAATATTGGGAGAAAAAGTGCGATCGCAGCGTTTGGGACAATCCCAGCCCGACCGCTTTTTCAAAGCTTTTAAACGCAATTTATCTGCCGAGTTTCAGCCCCCACCCCGCAATCTTGATGGAAAAACCTACACATCAGAATCAGTAGCAGAACAGTTTATCACAACTATTTGGAAACAATTATATTTACAAAATATACAGCCAGACAAAGTAATTTTTACAGTACCGGTAGGAGCATTTGAGCGATATCTGGATTGGTTTCGCGACTTAGCAGAATCTCTGGAAGTTTCGGAAGTTCAGCTAATAGATGAATCCACAGCAGCAGCCCTGGGATATGCCGTCAAACGCCCCGGTTCTCTAGTTTTAGTAGTTGATTTTGGTGGGGGAACTTTAGATTTAAGTTTAGTTCGTACTGCCCCTCCTTCCTCAGTCAAAAATAGCCAATCTCCAAGTCCAAATTTAATGCGTGCCGAAGTGTTGGCAAAATCCGATGCTTATGTCGGCGGCGAAGATATTGACATCTGGATTGTCGAAGATTATTTGCGGCAAATTGGTTCGTCGCGGGCAGAAGTTGGCGGGGTGGGCTGGCAAAATTTATTAGAAATAGCGGAAAAGTTAAAAATTCAAATTTCTCAAGTTAATGAGGCGAAGGAAAGTTGGTTTGACGATGAAAATTTTATGTCTTACGACTTGCAGCTAAACCGAGAGAAACTTGAGGAAATTCTGGAATCTAGGCAGTTGTTAGAACAGTTGCGGCAAGCTTTAGATGAAGTGCTGAGCATTGCACTGGGAAAAGGTATCGGCAAAGCAGATATCGAACAGGTTTTGCTGGTAGGAGGAACTTCTCTAATTCCGGCTGTATCTAATTTAGTGGTTTCGTATTTTGGGCGGTCAAAAGTCCAAACAGACAAGCCTTTTGAAGCAGTGGCGCACGGTGCTTTAGGGTTGACACAATTAGCGAGTGTTGACGATTATTTGCGCCACAGCTATGCAATTCGCCTCTGGGAACCTTACGCTAAAGCTTATGCTTATTCGCCGATATTTAGCAAGGAACTGAAGTATCCCTGTGAAAGTTCCGAAGAGTTGACGCTGCAAGTGGCAATTGAAGGGCAAAGGGAAATTCGGTTAGATATTGGGGAAGTTGCGGAGGTATTGCAAGCGGAGGTTATTTTTAACGAAAAAGGGCAAATGACGAGCAGTTTGCTCAACAAACAGACGGATTTTCGCTCTCTGGAAAGCCACCATCAGGAGGTTTGTGTGGCCCATTTGAGTCCGCCGGGGGTGTTGGGAATCGATCGGGTTTCGGTGAGTTTTGAGGTGGACGAAAGGCGAGTTTTGTTGGCGACGGTGCGGGATTTGGTGACTGGTGAGGTGTTGGTGGCTAAAGGGGCGATCGCCAAACTGCAATAATGGTAAAATTTTTAGATAAGATTCGGCGATTGAAATCGCTGCTAGACAAACAAAGATAAAACTCGGCGATTTAAATCGCTTCTACACAAACGAAGTCCGCCGACGCGGACTGAAGAATATCGATTTAAATCAATTTTATACTGCCATGAAGAAGCAACAAAATAAATTCAGCCACCTGACGGCAATCGAAAGAATTTACCTGTCATTTCCGACCAAAATTTTATTGGAGAAAAACTTGCTGCAAGGGCAAATCTTAGACTTTGGGTGCGGCTTCGGCAGCGATGTTAAACTGTTGCAGCAAAAAGGTTTTGATATTGCGGGTTATGACTCTTATTATTTCCCAGAATTCCCCGAACAGAAATTCGACACAATCATTTGCTTTTATGTTTTAAATGTTTTGTTTCCCGAAGAACAAGCTAATGTCCTCATGGAAGTGTCGCATTTGTTGAAACCGGGAGGCAAAGCGTATTTTGCAGTGAGAAGGGATATCAAAAAAGAAGGCTTTCGAGAACATTACGTGCACAAAAAACCTACATATCAGTGCATTGTCAAACTTCCGTTTAAGTCAAGTCACCTAGATGAGTCTTGCGAAATCTACGAATACGTGCATTACAATCATCAAAGAAATTCAACTAATAACTGCATATTCTGCAATCCGTACAAAAACCTAACTTTACTAACTGAATCAGCCACAGCTTATGCAATCTTTGACGGTTATCCCGCCAGCAAAGGTCATGTTTTAATTATTCCCAAGCGTCACGTTGCCAATTATTTTGAACTACCGTTTAGAGAACAATCGGCTTGCTGGTTTATGGCTAATAAGGTGCAAGAAATGTTAAGTCAAGAGTTTCATCCTGATGGTTTTAATGTGGGAATCAATATTAATAAAGATGCGGGTCAAAGTCGCACTCACGCGGCTATTCATGTTATCCCCCGTTACAAGGGCGATGCGGCTGGGAATAAAGGCGGAATTAGGTATGTGATTCCCAAGAGTGAAAAATAAAAGTTAGCCAATTGTGAAAGAAATTCTTTTTTACCGCAGAGGCGCAGAGAACACAGAGGAAGAGAGAAGAGAGGAATTTATAATTTTTGTAAGGATTGTTATATTTGAGCAAACGGCGAGCAAAATAGAGTTAAAATGTGTTTGCAAGGTCTAAAAGTACACATTAGCAGCAATTTGGTGTTCTGTTTATGTCTAAGCGCAAAAAGCAAGAATGGCTCAAGGAAACTCTAGATCTCAAAGAAGACCACAATTGGAAATCAAAGCCGGGAACTCGAATTTTTGTAGCAGGAAGAGGTGCAGTCCGCTTTGATGTGCCGGAAGATTGGCATTTTGAACCGGATACTAATTCGTTCCGGTTTACGGATAAAAAGCCGCCGGATGATGATTGTCGTTTGGAGGTTTCGTTTAATTTGTTACCTCCTAACAATTGGGCTGATTTTCCGCTGGTGCCGCTATTACAGAAAATAGTTGAAGATGATACCAGAAATCCGATCGCTTTTGGGGAAATTATTCAATTGAAGCGGCAAACTGCCCGCATTGTGTGGACTGAATTTAAGTTTATTGACCCTCCAGAACAGCGGGAAGCTTATTCGCGAATCTGTATTGGATTGGGTTCTAATGTTCAGTGTTTGATTACTTTTGATTACTGGGTTGATGATGAGGAACATTTGACTCCTGTCTGGGATACGGTGATGGATTCGTTGGTTTTGGGCTTGTTTATTAGCGACCCTCGAACTGGGTTCGCACGTCCAGACTAGACCGATTTTCTGGGAAACTTTCAACAACTAATTTTGCTAAGTGTTGGATTGGCAAGCCACCGGCCAGTAAATTTAGAACCAACATTAAACTTTACAACCGCTTTGCCATGAAAATATCTGGCTTGCCAATTCCGTTCGCGTCGGGCATCACTCCGACGATCGCAAAACCCATTTTTTGATAAAATTCGTAGGGATGACCGCGCAAATTTCTAATTTGGGCGATGTGTTCCCAAACGTTAGGATAAAGATTGATGCCTGAAAGAGTGGTTTGATTGTCTTCGTCGTCGGTACCCACCCACAGCACGATCCCTCCCCGGTTTTTAGCTTCTGCTGCTAAATCAGCTACGAGCGATCGACCAATTCCTTGCCCGCGAAATTCTGTTCCCACTACCAGCGGGTGAAGTTCCCAAACATTACCGTCATACTGTTTAATCCCCCCAATCCATCCCAAAACTTGATTGCTGTCGCCGACAGCAATTCGACTGATGCGATCGGCTCCGAAAGATTCTTGCACTTCTTGCAAAGCAGAATTTATATCTGGCCAAGCATCGGGCCAATGCTCTTTAAAACCTTCAACTATTAATCTAGCTACCTGTTGAATTTTTGGCTCGTCAACCGCACGCAAATCTGGAATTTGTACGTTCATGATTTTACATACTAAATCAAGGATTACGGACTAATACGCTCACAAACCGGATTTTATAACCGGGGTAAACAGCAAACACGAAGTCAGGACTCACGAGGGCAACATTCGCTACAGCTTGCCCGCCAGCTTTCATATTTCAGTCTAGGCTAATTTTGCCATAAAATCGAATTTTGCTATTTGGTAAGGGCGATCGAGCTTCTGTGGATATAGTTGGCGATCGCTAGTTTGCTAAATTTGAGTCGGTCGGCTAATCCTGTGTAAATGCTATAATTATTAACCAGTTGTGCTTAGGGAGACTACGGAAATGCAGCTCGCACCATTTGAAAAAAAGATGTGGAAGAGTTCGCCAGCAAACACACCCAATAAAATGTCAGAGCGATGGACAAATCAGCACTACCACTTCCAAGAAACATCCATAATTACCGAGATTGATCGTGAAAAACTTCCCCGCCTTGTCGAATCATTAAAGATGTCGGGTTATATAGAAATGCGGTCATTTTACCAAAGGAGGGCGCGTTGGGATGCCACGATGAAATCGAGATTGATTGAGTCATTTATTCTCAATATTCCCGTACCTTCAATAATTTTGTATAAACAAGATTTCCAACCTCATGAAGTCTTGGACGGTCAGCAACGAATATTCGCTATTCAGGAGTTTTATGAAAACAAACTCAAACTGACAGGGCTGGAAATTTTACCGGAATTAAACGGACATACCTACAACAGACTTCCTCTAAAAATTAGAGCTAATCTCGATCGCCGTTCCATATCATCGATCGTTATTCTTGCCGAACCAACCTCGAATCCGGAAGCGGACAAGTTCCTTAAGCAAAAAACTTTTGAACGTCTAAATGCTGCACGATTAAACTTCAGCCATCAGGAAATGAGAAATATTTTATATCCTGGCAAGTTCAATGAACTGTTGCTAAAATTAGCGCGCAATCCAATATTTGCTGAAGCTTGGGGAATTCCGACAGACGATAACAGCCGAGACTTAGAGAAGAACAGTATTTATGAAAAAATGGAAGATGCTGAATTAGTTTTGCGTTTTTTTGCCCTAAGGAATATAGAACATTATCAAATGGAAATGCCAGAGTTTTTAGATTTGTATATGATGAAAAGTTTAAATTTTTCCATGCACGATATTATTTTTTTGGAAGATACTTTTATAGAAACTATTTCATTAGCCTATCGAGTTTACGGACAGCATTTATTTAAACCATTCGATCCTCAATCTCAAACTTGGTCTGAACAATCCAATCGATTCTATTATGATGCGACTATGCTTGGTTTTAACAAGCATTTACTTGATGCCTATCAATTGATGTCTGGAAGAGATCGCGTTATTGAAGCAACAAAAAACCTCTTTAACCAACCGAAAGCTCGTTTTTTGACAGGAGGTGGAACAAGTAAAGCAGAGATTCAGGAGCGGCTCGGAATATTTGACGAAATGCTTTCGCAAGTTATCGGAGAATAACTTGCGATGTTTGAGGAGCTGATCGAGAAAGCTAGTGCCAAAATTTCAACTGTTCGTGCGATAATCAAGACTAACCATCGACTTAGAAAAATCGTATTTCGAGACAGTTTAAATAAACAGAAGTTGGCAGAAGATCATGAATTTGCCGCATTAATAGAGGTAATTCCTAGCCAAAAAGAGTGGGAAATTTACGATCGCTCTGCTGTTGTAACCCGATTGTATGCTATTTACGAGCGCTTCGTTGAGGATTTAATTTCGGATTGGCTGCGACGGATGCCCGATTTGGTTCCACGTTATTCAGATTTGGGAGAAAAAATCCAAAATACCCATCGAGAGGGTATAGGCCGTTTATTGATTGACATCAAAAAGAATAGGTTTCAACACCTTTCAGTTGAGAAAGTAGTGCAAGGATTATCCTGTGGAATTACTGACACTGGAAAATACGAACTACTTCCTGATGCTTTCTTATTGCACGAAGGAAATTTACGGAAGGAAGTGCTAGAAACTGTTTTGAAAAATGCTGGGATTAAGGAGCCATGGAAATGGATAATTAACCACAAACAAATTAAATATTTTGTAGAGGAAGTTCGCGGCAGTCAAAACACGGCTGAAGGAGAACTCAAACAACTGGTTGACTATCGAAATAAAGCAGCACACGGCTCTACAGATGAGATTTTGGGGACTCAAGAACTGTTGGACTTAGGTGATTTTGTGGAGGCTTTATGTAAATCCCTCGCTGATTTAGTCACCTACAATATAATTTTACTCCAGAGCGATCGAGGGCTAGTAAGGGAGATTGGAAAAATTACTGAGTGGTTCAAAAAGCCGCAAGCAGGCGTAGCCAAAGTTCAGGAAGTTACCTTAACTGTAGAAGAACGTGTTTTTCTAGTTTTAGTTAATGATGAATTGTCGTACTGCTACGCTGCTAAAGTTGAGAGCATTCAGCTTAATGATATTTCCCACAATCATGTGGAAATAACCTCGGAAGCCGAAGTAGGGTTAAAGTTCGATCGCGATGCCAGAATTGGATTGACTATTTATGTAACTAGCTCGGATCTAGTTGACTGAATATTGTTAAGCTCTACCGATTTCAACAATGTTTTCACCATTTTACAGCAACTCCAAAGCTTCAGGAAAAGCGCGGGTAAAAATGCGTTGCAAGTCTCTATTGGTAATATTCCCACAGGTTAACCACAGAATTTGTGGCCGGCTTCCTAAACGAATTACTAAATCGATAAAATCTCGATATTTCGTGATAACAACAGTGCCATAACCGTTAGCGCGAGCTGCATTAAATATCTCAATATCCTGAGCGTCTGACAACCCAATATCTTGTAGAGTTACTGCACTCACACCAAATGTAATACTCAACCATTCTGCGACACTAGGAGGAAGTTGAGCATTTAGCCAGAAAATCATACAGCAATCCTCGGAAAGTCAATTCGGAGTCATTACTCACAAGTTAAGCTAAAAGCACTGTTGTCAATGAGTAATCTTACTCATTTTTTTACCGAGATACCAATTAA
>NZ_JAUBRI010000092.1:0-19135 GCF_036701795.1 Microcoleus sp. N9_A1 | reverse complement strand
GACTGTTGACTGTTGACTGTTGACTGTTGACTGTTGACTGTTGACTGTTGACTGTTGACTGTTGACTGTTGACTGTTAGTTCCAAATTCCCAATGACCAATTCCCAATGACCAATGCCCAATTAGCCAATTGAATTAATCGGATAAACGCACTCCTCCTTCTACAGTTCGCGCGTCCCCGGAAAAAGGTTGGGGAGTCCCATTCCAGTTGAAGTCGCTAATTCTAAAAGTCAGGCTGCCGACTTGACGCTCAGGATTAAAACGCAAAATGATTGCGTAGCTGCGGCGACTGTATTCTAAAGTGTAATTCGTACTGATTGCTTCCCCGCTTTCTAAATTAATAGCACTTTGAAATCCAACTCGAAAGCCTCCGTAAACTTGCTGGACAAGCCCAAAAGACAGGACTCTCAAATCTACTAAGCGATCGAATAAAAACGGCGATATACCGTCCCGTCCCACCTGGGTATAAGTCACGTTAAACCCAGTGTAATCGAGGAAAGGGCGGGAGAAATGACCGAACTGCCCTTGAATGCCGACGCTGCCAGCGAGCGAATTTTGTCGATCGCCACTGCTGTAATAAGTTCCCACTCCCCGGAGTCCCAAGGCCAGTTGCAAGAAAGGAACCACCGGCGTCCGCGTATACCTCAAACCCTGGGTGGGAGTGCGGGGCAGCGGTTCGCCCTCCCACAGGTTGAAGCCGCGGCTTAAGGCGAAGCTGAGTTGGGAACGCCCCAGATCGATGCGGTTGTTTTCTCGCACTGGTTCGAGCAAGTCTGCTCGATCGGTGTCAGCATTGATAAATTGATACCCAGCTTGGTAGCTGAGATTGATGCCAGTGCCTCCGAGTTGGATGACTGGGGAAGTGAGGACTGCCCCGAGGCTGCTCTGCACGGTTTGAAAGCCCAGAGAACCGTTAAAGAGTCGATCGCGATAACTGTATTCTGCTGCCAGAGAGTGAGTGCCGATCAACTGTCGGAGGCGCAAATTGCCCCGAAAGCTGTCTTCCGGCAAGTTCGGGAAATTTTCAAAACTCAGAAATATTGCCGATCCGTCGAGCCTGGTGCGTGGGCCGAGACTAGCGCCCAACCTCGCTTTCAGCCCGTAGCTGTCGGGAAAAAACGGATTACCGCCGTGCTCTGCCACGGCCCGCTGCAGGTAAATTTGAGGCGTCAGAGTCAGCCGCACCGGCCCGTTTTGCAACACCTCAAAACCGCACTCGGCATACAAACCGCCGCGTTCCCCTCCGTCGTAACCAAAGGTCAAACACGGGCCGTTCTGCTGCCGGCTGTCAAACACTTGCCTGCGGGGATACACGGGTATTTTCACCCGGTTGTCGAACACCAAGCGGGGTTTAGTTGTGACCAATTCCTCTGCCGTGGGCGAAATCCTTCTAATCGTCGCCGTCCGGGCCCTGTATTCAAATTCCGGCGGGGAAAACGGGTCGTTAGTAATCCGAATGTTGGTTGCTACTCTCGCGCCGTCTGGCAGCAGTTCGATGCGTTCTGCTTCAAAGCGGACGCGGTTGACCGCACCGACCACTTGGGGGGCTGCTAGCTGTCCGCCGCCGCCGATAGTCACTGTAGCAGCGCCGGGGGATTTGACTCCGCGCACGGGCTGCTGGCTGGTAATTCGATCGCTCAGCGGCTGTTCCAGAATCGTCCCTGCACTAATATCTGTCGGCAGTGTGGGCGTCAATTCGCTACCTGCTGCGGGCAGGAATATTTCGCCGCTTGCTTGTTCGACTGCGCCGCTGTTGAGGCCGAGATTGAACTCCATCCGCTGGCCGCGCACTACTTGTTGCCCGCGGGTATAGGCGACATTGCCGGATGCTACCACTTGGCGGGTGACTAAGTTGACGATCGCTCGATCGGCATCAATCACAGTTTGCCGGAACCGCACGACGACATTACCAACCGCCGTCACAATTTGCTGCTTGTCGTCGAATTCTTGGCTGTCCGCCTTAACTTCAATAGTATCGGCCGGAGTGACCGGAAAAGGTACCGTCCGCTGAGAAGGGGCGGTGCGGACTCCCGGCGCGGCTGGTTTAGGCTTTGGTTTTGGCGCTGGGGGCGTTCTGGGTGCGGGGGCAGTTCCTGGTGTGGGAATGTCGAACTGCTGTTGCCCGCTAGGTGCTGGTTCTAGCGCGGGTTCGGGAACGGGAATTTCAGCAGGTTGGGGAGAGTTATCTTCTAACTGCCGGCCTTGGGCCTGATACCAACTTTCCTGCTTTCCGACAAGATTTCTCTCCTGTTGTTTCTGCGCCTCTGCGGTTCGTTTTCGATTGCGAATGGCAACGGCATTTTCTACCGAACCCAATTGGTAAGCCGTAAACGAGGAATGTTTCGGAGTTTCCGCAGTTTCGGGTTCTCCCACAGGAGGCCGACGCTGAAATCCCACCACTGCCTCGCCACTTTCCACTGCAGCTAGGGGGTCGGCGATTTCTGGAGGCTGGTCGGTGGCTGGGGTGGTGCCGAGGAGTGTGGCTGCGGGTTCTGCTTGGGCTGGTGTGGGTTCTGGCTGAAGGATATCTGGGCTTAGTTCCGGTATTTCTGCGGGGTTGCTGCGGGTGTCTCCATCGCCTGCCGCCACAGTGAGGGCAACCTTTTTGGGCTTTGCGATGTAGATGATGGCAGAGGGTTCTGGCGGCGGTACCGGATAGGGCATAGTTATAACAGGTAAGTCATCCGATTTTAGATTTTAGATTTTAGATTTTATAGGGTGCAATTTATTGAAAATTTTGCATCTAAAAGGCAACTGTTTAGATATTAATCTGACATCTAAAATTTGCAGTGGCTTTGGCGCGCCGGAATATGGCTGCTTTCAGAACTTGCTTCCGCCACAAGATAACCTCGCTGCTGGTGCGAGGTCAAGTTTTTTTAGACTAATTTTTGCGGGCTTGCTGGGGGACTGCGGTGGCGCGCCCCCAGCCAGCGGCCGAGATAACTTGTTTATTCCATGTCTCTGCGGTTGGGGTTCCGGGCTGGGTCATTGGACAAAAATCCAAATATGAACAGGGAAACAAAAAATAAAACAACTACATTAACTACGATTTTGAGGGTTAGCACTGTGGGAGTCTCCAAAGATGGCATAATACTGAGCTGATTTGCTGCTGTTGCGGCAACTTTTTTATCATAAGCTAAAGATTAGTCAATTTTCTCTTTGCTTTTGAGGATTTTTGGCAAGTTGATTTTTGCCCAATTCCAGAGTTGCTCCAGAATATTTTCTAGCCGCAGCATAACTCGATCGAGCCATTCGAGCACTTGTTCTAGGGGGTGCTTAATGTATCCCATCGATTCTGCTTTTGTTTCTAAGTAGTCGCCCTCGGGTGGGACGCCTGCGCTGGGATTTTTGGGTTCTGCTGCGGCGGGGGTTGCGGCGGTGTATCTGCTAGTTTGCGCGGTGATTGCTGCTGGGGACTGGCTGTTTTGTGCGGTGTTCGGGTTTGTGTTTTTTGGCACTTGGGTTTCCGGCGCGCGCCCTGGGGTTGATTCTGCTGCGAGTGCAGAGCTATTTTTTTGAGTAATTGCTAAATCAGATAAATCAGATGCTGTTTGGGGTTGACTTTTTGAGCTTTTTGTGAGCAAGCTCTGTTTTAGCTGCCCCAGCAGGCTGTGAAGTGCTTCGGGGTAAGGGGATATTGAGACGGCAGTCGATCGACCTTCTGCCAATTCTCCTAATTCTGCCATTTCTTCCTTGACTTTTGGGCTAGCTTGTGCTATATGGCTTTGAGCTGCTGCCTGGGGTTCGGAACTTCCGTCGATTAAATGCTGCGGTGCTGCTTCGCCGAATAAGTCTTGCCAGTTCAGCCAGGGTCGATCGACCTCTGGGCTATTTTGTATGTTTTCTTGTTCTTGTCGCTGTTTCAAATAATACTGAATTGCGACTGATTTATCGGTATTATCACTCGCTGCCGTTTCTTTGCCCAAAAGGTTGTCTACTGACGACCAAATCATTTGTTCGATGTTTCGAGCGTATTTTTCGAGGATGTCGCGGGCGGACAAATCTAAATTTGTTTGGGTACCGGATGTGTCAATTGTTACTCCAGAGTTTTCTGTGGGTGCGGCGATTGTTTTTGCCGATGGCGGCAGGGTAAATTCTTCGAGGTTGACGGCGGCGCGATCGAGTAATGTAACAAAGGAGAGAGGAGTAGGGGGTCGATCGAACTGGCTGTTAAAATTAGTTTCTAGTTTTGGGGTATTGTAGTCGATCGAATTTGATGCCCCAATTGACTGCTGTGCGGTTTTTACTTCGATCTGCGCGCGGGCTTTTTGGACTAGGATGGCATTGCGGTCGATCGATTTTTTAACTGCGAGGATTGATTCTCCAAACTGATTTCTTTTCAGAGCAACCGGACTCGTCTGAAGCCATGCCATCAATTCCCAAAAACGACGCATCGGTGGCAACTGCGCTTTTTTGGCCGCCGACTCCAAACCGAGATTAAATTTTAATTCTTTTTGGGTAATTTCCCGCCGTTCGGGCTCGGTGTTGGCAATTTCCCAAGTTATGCGACCTTCGAGCATTTCCTGCTGTTCGGGTGTCAAAATATCTAATATCTGATTTTCTCTTCCGACCAATACTAAAGTGCGGGCTGGGATAAAACTGGCAATTCCCTCAACTTTCGCTTGCGGTTTTAATTGAGTTTTAGCAAGCGGGTTTTCTAAGACGGAAGTGGTTTGATGCTTTGCGGTTTCTCCGCTAAAATTGATTGCCGGATGTAAATCGTTAACAGCATTTCCCTGATTAATTAACAGCGGGAAGCTGGCTAAAGTTTTCGCAGTTTGCGACGAGGTTAGTAAATTTTCGGCTAGGTGTAAAATTTCCGCGATCGAACTTTCCTCGGAAGTTTGCCCCTGATACCAATTTTGTGGGAAATCGGGATTTTCGTCACCGCCAAATTCTTGTAGTTCCGGTAAATCTACTTTTTGACTTGATTCCCGCAACTGTCGGCCCAGCATTCGGGAACTTTGCACCAGCAAATAAGCTGGATAAAGCAGAATTTGGGTGGCGGTGAGACTTGCTTCTTTAATTTGACGCCAAGTTCGATCGCAATTGTCAGCGACTTGGCGGGACTGTTTCGATATAAAATTTAATAGTCGGCTTTGGTATGGGCCGTAGTAACCGTTGGACATAAGTTTTATTATTGAATTCAGATTTTGGATTCGCGCCGGAATTGCTGAATTTGCTGTAAAATCAAAGCGATATCTTAATCGAAGCTTCAAACCCTCTGAAACCTTTATTTCTTCGCGTCCTTCGCGTCTTCGCGGTTCAATCCGATCTTTGATTAATACACAATTCCTATTTTAGCGAAATATGAGCGCTTCTGTGTCACCTGCTAGCAACAATATTTCTGTCACTGTCGAGAAGTTGCGCCGCCTCAGCCAACTGGAGGTTCAGTCTGGTTGGAGGTACTGCGATTCTGACTCTGCTTTCTCTTCAGTAAATATTTGTAACAGCCCTATTGCCGAACTTAACAGCAAAGGACATATTGCTTGGCCGTCGGGGAAGCAAGTTTTGTATTTGGGCCAGCAATTTGTAATTCCTGACAATTTGCACGGCTATCCTGTGGTTGGTTTGCGGTTGCTGCTGGGCTTGACTTGGTGGGCAGAAGATGCTCAAATTTTTGTGGGCGGCGAGTTAGTCGGACAGGGAGATTTATTTGATTTTGCCGATCGAGTTTTGTTGAGTTCGTCGGCTAATCCCGGAGATGAATTTTTAGTAATTTTGCGGTTGGTAAGTCCGGGTCACGATAACGGTGCTTTAGTGCGATCGATTTGTTTGTACGAAGCTGCTGACTCTTCTTGTTTCGATCCGGGTTTTGTGGCTGCCGAATTAGAGATTTTGCAAAATTCGCTAACTCACAATTTAGAAAATTTAAATTCCCAATACCTCTCCACCGAAACAATAGCAAATCGCCCTAGGTTTGTCAAGGGGGAAACGCTGAAATCTGAGATTGATTTGGCGCTTGGTTTGATTGATTGGTCGGCGGTGTGCGATCGCGAAAAGTTCGATCGCTCGCTGTCTGTTTTGCGACACAATTTACTGGGATATCTGCGGGCTTTTTCTGGGGATTTAGATGAGGGAACCGCAGAGGGCGCAGAGGGCGCAGAGGGAGGAAGAAAAGATGAGGTTTTTGAGGTTGGAGAAAATAGCAACGCTACATCTATATATATAGGAGAAAGTGGCGATCGGACATCTATATATACAAGTAAAATCTATTTGGTGGGTCACGCTCATTTAGACTTAGCTTGGCTGTGGCCGGTTCCGGAAACTTGGGAAGCGGCAAAGCGAACTTTTGAGTCGGTATTGAAATTGCAATCGGAGTTTCCCGATTTGATTTTCTGTCATTCAACTCCGGCGCTTTATGCTTGGATGGAAGAACATCGGCCGGACTTATTTGCTGCGATTAAAAAACAGGTGGCGGCGGGTTGCTGGGAAGTTGTTGGCGGGATGTGGGTTGAACCGGATTTAAACTTGATTTCCGCTGAATCAATGGTGCGGCAAGTTTTTTACGGACAGCGTTATGCCAAAGAAAAATTTGGGGAATTGATGCGGGTGGCTTGGCTACCGGATACTTTCGGTTTTGGGTGGCAATTACCTCAGATTTTGCGCGACGGTGGAGTTGATTATTTTGTGACGCAAAAGTTGCGGTGGAATGATACAACGGAATTTCCTTACGGTGCGTTTTGGTGGGAAGGGTTGGACGGTACTAAAATATTTAGCATGATGTCTTCTCCAATTGGCGAAAGTATAGAAGCTGTGAAAATGGCAAGTTATGCTTTTGACTGGCAAGTTAAGACTGGTTTGCAGGATGCTCTTTGGTTGCCTGGGGTTGGCGACCACGGCGGTGGCCCGACTCGTGATATGTTGGAGGTGGCGAAACGCTGGAAAATGTCGCCTTTTTTCCCGAAGTTGGAGTTTGCGAAAGCGGTTGATTATTTGTCTTTGATTGAGAGTCAGTTTTTGCCGGAAGTTGCGGAAAGTTCACAGGAAAGCGATGTGGCAAAATCGGATAAGCAGGAGGATTTGCGGGCGCGAGAATTGTCAAACTTGTCGGCAATTTCGGGTGCAAATCCTCCCATCTCACCACTCAAAACTCTTCCCGTTTGGAAAGACGAACTTTATTTAGAATTCCACCGGGGTTGCTACACGACTCGCGCTGACCAAAAACGCCAAAACCGCCGCAGCGAAGAATTGCTCTACCAAGCGGAGTTGCTGTCTTCGCTGGCAACGATTTGTACTGGTGCGGTTTATCCGAAATCAGAATTAGAATCTGTTTGGAAACAAATTTTGTTTAACCAGTTTCACGATATTTTGCCCGGTTCTGCGATCGCCCAAGTCTACGCGGATGCTAATCTAGCCTTTGCCGAGGTCGATCGCACTTGTCGCGAAATCCTGCTAAAATCTTTGGATGCCATCTCGGCTCAAATTTCTCTCCCCTCCCCTCCTGCGCCCGACGCTCAACCGATTTTAGTTTTCAATACTCTCAATTGGTCGCGCTCTGAGGTTGTCGCCGTACCGCTTCCCGATTCCCTTGATTCAGCTTGGCAAATTTACGACTTGTCCCGACGGCGATTGGTTTCGCAGATTGTCAGGGGCGATCGACCGCAATCGCAATCTACACTGTTATTTTGGGCAAATAATCTCCCCGCCGTTGGCTACCAGGTGTTTTGGCTGTGTCGCGAAGACGCTCAAACTGTGGCTCAAACTGTGGATAATGCGTCCGCGAGGCTAGAAACCGAAAAAAAGACAGAGTTATCAAAACTTACATACGGTATAGCACAAAAAAACACAGTTAGTCAAGAAACGCATTTTGCAGCCGCAGAAATGGTTTTAGAAAATGAATTTATTCGGGCAACAGTAGACGAACAAACCGGGGATTTATCCAGCATTTGGGATAAAGTAAATAACCGAGAAGTCTTGAATGCAGCAGGGGGAAATCAACTGCAAGCATTTCAAGACAGCGGTCAATATTGGGATGCTTGGAACATCGATCCAAATTATGAAAAACATCAACTACCAGCGCCGATACTCAAAGATATTTCCTGGATAGCACAGGGAGAAATACGGCAGAGTTTGCGCGTAGTCAGACAAATTGGCCAATCGGAGTTTTGCCAAGATTATATAGTAGAAATAGGTTCGCCGCTGCTGAAAATCAAGACAGTGGCAGATTGGCAAGAAAAGCACGTTTTAGTAAAAGCAGCCTTTGGGTTAAATGTAGAAGCAGATTTTGCAAGTTGCGAAATTCCCGGCGGTGCGATCAATCGCACAACCAAGCCGCAAACACCCGCCGAAACAGCCAAATGGGAAGTGCCGATTTTGCGCTGGACTGATATCAGCAATGACGGTTTTGGAGTGAGTTTGCTCAATGATTGCAAATACGGTTGCGACCTTCAACCAAATCAAATTCGCCTAACTTTGCTTCGGGGTTCGACTTGGCCGGATGAACAAGCAGATGTAGGAGTTTCCGAATTTACTTATGCCGTCTATCCCCACAGCGGAAATTGGCAGGATGCAGGTACTGTTAGACAGGGGTACGAGTTGAATTTGCCGCTGCTAGTAAAGGTGTTACCCAAGTTAGAGGAAAATAGCCACAAGACTCTGCCCGCAGTTGGCAAGTTTTTGGATTTGTCCGCCGAAAATTTAGTGCTGATGGCATTCAAACAATCGGAAGATGATTCTAATGTCTGGATTTTGCGGTGTTACGAGTGTCACGGTGAAGAGGCAAAGTTGGAATTAAAGAGCGATTTGGGTTTGGCGATTAGTCAGCCTGTCGATTTATTAGAACAACCTATAAATTTGCCTCAGAAGTCAGACGATGGGAGAAGTTTCAGAATATCACCATGGAAAATAGCTAGTTTTGCAGTAAATTTATCAATACCAATTGAGAATAGTACCTCATCGCAAATTTATCCAACCTTTTGAGACTTTGCGAACTTAGTGCGAACAAAATTTGCCAACCTGCGCCAATTAGCCCTCACAACTTTCTTCTGATCTAAAATATGCAAAATCGCGAACGCTAAAAATGTGTACGCCAGCCAAAAATGCAAACTCCTTCCCACCTCAACCATTGCGGAATTCTGCGGAAACAGATCCGGCAACAGAATTCCGAAAATTTTCACATGGTTACTTTTGTAAGAGTTAGAAAGTAAGAAACCAGCAACCGGAACTAGCCACATAAAAACGTACAAAGTTGCGTGCAGAGCAAAATTTTTGTACCATTCCTTCGTAAACTTTGGCAGGCGTTTCGTATATTTTTTCCACCATACCTGCAGCAGAGTCAAAATCCGCAAAGTCAGGAAAGCCATTGTCAGCACCCCTACGGATTTGTGAAAATCGTAAAGGGGGCCTCGAATAAACAATTCTCTCGGCAATCGAGTCATAGAAGTACCGGTAATAAACAGCGCTAAATAGCAAGCTGACATCACCCAGTGTAAGGACATTAGTTGTTTGAACGCAGAATTAAGTCTGGGTTTCGCAGCGGGTTGGGTAATCATTCTTCCTTACCTCCTTAGGGTTTGCTGGACAAGATTAAGTAAAAACTATCGGACTAAAGCCCGTGACCGATTGTGCATTATAAGATATACTTAACTTAATTATTGCAAATATTTATTAAACAGTCAAATTAAGTATATTCACGATCGTCATTCCCAACATAAAACATCGTACTTGGGTTGATCGCCTCCCAAGCAGTTTTCAGGTCGAGTATCCCCAAAGCCACCGCAAAAGCTGACCCGATAATTGCAACCGCCACCCGGTTCATCCGCCGCCTGGACAAATACCCCAAACCGAATCCGAAGTAGGTCAGTCCCAATACTAGGTATTTGAGTGTTATCATATATACTTAAAACCATTGATTGTGGGGTTTTTTTATTGTCTAGGATGCTAAAAGTACAGACTAGGTAATTGTAGCTAAACCTGCTGGCATTGCAACTAGCGGGAAATATCGTCACCAGACCGTGTACCAGCTACAAACAAACACAGTGGTTGGATGGGGAAGCGAAAACCAGCACGCTGGACAAGTCGTATATTTGTTACAACTTGTAACTTTTTTCAAACAACAGGTTTAATTTAGTTTCACAAAAAAGTTAAATTCCAGAAAGTAAAATTAATTACAGTCGAGTTAAGCTAAAAGTGTTTGCTAAAAAAAGTCATTCAAGCAACCCCGAAACCAACTATTCTCACTTGATCGACACCGACGGCGAGTTCGCGACAGCAAAACTTTCGTGCAACAAACAAGTCGAACAAGATTGGTATGGAACTCTCTACGAGAATTTTCCGGGCATTTACTTCGTTCTAGACGCTTTGGGAAGAGTTTTTTCGCTCAATCAATTCGGTGCGTCTCGCCTCGCCTACAAATCGCAGGAATTAATTTGTCATTCAATTTTTAACATATTTTACTGCCAAGAGCAAGCCAAAATGCAGGCAGAATTTGCCGGATTGGCCCAGTCGGAAAACGGTACGCCAACTCCAAAAATTGCCTGTTGGGAAGGCGGCTTGACTTGCAAAGACGGCAGGATTATTAGGGTAAAAGCAACCGCGCGCCCAATGCCGGCGGTAGATTGGAAAATAGAGGAAAATACCAATGGTCGCTCAATGGCGAATTTCCAACGGCCGGCTGTACTGTTAGTTTGCGAAGAAATTAAGGCTGCTTCGCAGTCACCCACGTCGCCCAACCAGAGAGCAAATTGGCGCAGTCCAACTTTAGCGATCGCAAAATTAGCCAAAAGTCAACTTAAAGAACGCAACAATATAGAAGACTTCATCCGTGAAGTAACAGAAACCGCTGTCAGTATTGTCAACTGCGATCGAGCCAGTATTTGGCTGTATGGCGAAGACAACACCCAGCTTCACTGCATCGACCTTTACGAACAAAATACTAAACTCCATTCCGTACAAATCATCATCACAGCAGCCGACTGTCCGGCATATTTTCAAGCTTTAAAATCTGCAAGTGTGATCGCTACTGTGGCAGCAGAAAATGACCCCAGAACGCGAGAACTTGTCGGTCTTTATTTGCTCGATCAGGGTACAACTTCCCTGTTAAACGTACCGATTGTGCTAGCAGGTCAAAGGTTGGGAATAGTCAGTGCCGAACGCCAGGGTTCTGACGGTGATTGGACGGAAGAAGAACACGAATTCACCCAAATATTAGCAGATTTTGTATCCTCAAGTTTGTCAGCTAGCGAAAAGTTAAAATTAGAAGCAATGCGGCACGAACAGCAGCAAAACTTGCTGACCCAATACTACGATCAACTAGAAGGAAGAGTTGAAAGACGCACGGCGGAACTCAAAAAAGCTAACCAAAAACTGCAAAAAGAAATAATTAAAAGAAAACAAGCAGAAGCAGAACTACGCCTGCAGCAACAAGAACAGCAAATAATTTTTGATTCCGTGCCGGCGATGATTTGGCTCAAAGATACCGAAAGTCGCCTGCTGCGAATTAATCAAGCCGCCGCTGCATCGAGAGGTTTGCCCGCAGCTCAATTAGAAGGTAAATCTTTTTATGAAATCTATCCAGACGAAGCAGAGCAATATTATTTAGAAGATTTGGAAGTGATCAATTCCGGCGTTCCTAAGCAGGGCCAAGTCGAACTGCTACCAACAGTTTCAGGTCAAAAATGCTGGGTGCGGACAGATAAAATACCTTACCGGGATGAAACAGGTAAAGTCGCTGGTGTAATCGTGTTTGCAGTAGATATTACTGATTTAATTAGAGTCGAAAAAGAACTGCGAGAATATCGCGATCGCCTCGCACAAAAAGTCGAGAAACGTACTGCTATGTACAGGCAAGCTATGGCCGCTTTGTACTCGGCAAATACGCAATTGCAACAGCTAATTAGCAACAGCTACTCCCGCGAAAATGGCAGCAGCACAGTAGTACCGGGCTTGCTTGAATCCGAAGCTTATTTTGAAGCAGTTGCCGTGGCTGACCGCGACACAATTTTGAGTGTCAGCAGTGATTTTGCCGAACTTTTCGGTTACGAACCTGCGGAAATGGCGGGAATGAGTTTGCTGGAACTACTGTCGCCTAAATCATACAAACAGGCGCCGCAAATGATTTCTGCTGCCAGCAATACAGTCTGTGAAACTATTTTTCTCAAGCGAGATGGAACTGCTTTTCCTGCTGACGTTCGCAGCAAATTTGTATTTTGGGAAGGTCGTTTAGTCCAGGTGAAAGCAGTCCGAGACCTCACGGAACGCAAATTGACCGCAGCAGAATTAGAGCGATCGCGCTCTCTGCTGCACGCTACCTTAGAAGCAACGGCCGACGGCATTCTCGCCGTTACTACCGCCGGAGAAATGATTAGTTATAACGAAAAGTTAGTTCAAATGTGGGGAATTTATGAAGAAGTTAGAAACTCCATGGATAGAACGGTGCGGCTGGCATTTCTAACTAAGCAAGTTAAAGATCCGAGAGCTTTTTTGCAGAGAGTTAAAGAATTTTATAGTGATGCGGAGTCGGAAGGTTGCGATATTCTAGAATTTAAAGACGGCCGCACTTTTGAGCGCTACACGCAACCGATTCGAGTCGGACAAAATATTATTGGCAGGGTGTGGCGCTTCCGCGATATTACCTCTCGCGAAAAGGTGACGGCAATGTTGGGAGATTCTCAAAGGCGCTTTCGGGCAATTTTTGATTCTTCTTTCCAATTTGTGAGCTTGTTGAAACCGGACGGCACTCTGCTGGAAGCTAACCAAACTTCTCTGGATTTTGCGGGAATTAAGCTGCGGGATGTGGCCAATAAACCGTTTTGGCTATTGCCTTGGTGGGGAGATTCTGAGGAAGTTCAGGAACAGTTGCAAGAGGCGATTTCTCGATCGGCAAAAGGTGAATTTGTCCGCTATGAAGTGGAAGTTCAAGGTGTAAATCGAACGGCAACTGTTGATTTTTCTCTCAAACCGGTGGCGGATGAAACGGGCAAAATAGTATTGTTGCTGCCCGAAGGTCGGGACATTACTCAAAGTAAGCAAGCCCAAGTCGCGCTGCGGCAACAAATAGAACGGGAACGCTTGATTGCACAGATTCAATCGCGCATTCGTTCTTCTCTGGATCTACAAGATATTCTCAACACTACAGTAGCGGAAGTGCGGGAGTTTTTGGCAACCGATCGCGTGCTGATTTTCCGATTCCGACCCGACTGGAACGGAGATGTGGTGGTGGAGTCGGTTGGAGAAGGATGGATTCCACTCAAGGGGATGGGAATTGACGATTGCTGTTTTGCCAATACTTACATCGGACAGTATTTAAAGGGTCGCATTCGCGCCATCGAGGATATTCACACTTCTAATTTGAGCGAGTGTCACCTTAAATTTTTGGAGGCTTGTCAGGTGAAGGCAAATTTGGTAGTGCCGATTGTCCAGCAGGGAATAGAACACCGCGATGGCAATCCTTCTTGTCAAGTGCCGCAGTTGTGGGGTTTGCTGATTGCCCACCACTGTTCGGCACCCCGCCAGTGGCAGCAGTTTGATGTGGATTTGCTGAGTCAGTTGGGTACTCAAGTTGCGATCGCGATCGAACAATCTTTACTTTACCAGCAGCTAGCGGCGGCCAACCAGCGGTTGGACGGGTTGGCGAATTTGGACAGTCTGACTCAACTAGCTAACCGCCGCCGTTTTGACGAGGTGATCAACCGAGAATGGGAGCAGTCGAGCTCTTCGGAACCGCTATCTTTGATTATGTGTGACATTGACTGTTTTAAACTTTACAACGACAATTACGGCCACCAAGCCGGGGATGCTTGTTTGCAGCAAGTGGCGCGGGCGATCGGAGATGCTTGCACGAACGCACCCGCAGAACGCCTCTATTTGGCTGCTAGGTACGGTGGCGAGGAATTTGCGGTAATTTTGCCCAATACGGATATCGTGGCTGCACAGGCTGTTGCTGAGGGAATCCGCCAGCGTGTCAAAGCCTTAGCAATTCCCCACATTAAGTCTGTTGTCGGCGATTGTGTGACTCTCAGCTTGGGAGTTGCGGCCGTTTCCGAAAGTCAAAACTCCCCGAAAATGTTGATTGAAGCGGCGGATAAGGCACTGTATCGAGCTAAGTCGGGCGGGCGCGATCGAGTGGCGATTAGTGAGTAGTCAGAAGAGTTGTGCCAAGAAGGACGAGAAATAAACCTACCACAACAAGCCACACAGCAATTATTGTATTAAGCAAGCTATCTCTTTGAAGGTGGATTTCAAATAATTGTGTTTTTACAAAACCGCCACCCAGCAAAATTACCCCAAGAATTATAAGTATTAGTCCAATAGTTGTGGGGTCAGAAAAAGCCATACGATTACATCCTAGATGTTCCTTTTGTCTAAACTAAAGGTTTTGACAAGAGGGTTAGCAAAGATCGTTCAATTTAATAGTAATCTACTTTTGGTAAAAAGTCATTAGGAAGGTAGCACGAAATCATCCTGCTGGTAAGGAGGTGAGTGTGCCAGTGGCGCTGTAGGGTGATGTCGAGGATTAGCAAAATTTGTACCAGTTCCAGAAGTCTTGCTCGTCAACTCGATCGAATGCGATCGCCCACAGCCATCTCCAATGCTTGATAGGCGACGCACCCTGAGAACACAAAGATAGTTGACTGTTGACGGTTGATCATTGACGGTGCAAACTAATGTTATTGGTTATTGGTTATTAGTAGCCCCAAGCGAGTAACAAATAACCAATAACTGATAACAGTCAACCGTCAACCGTCAACCGTCAACCGTCAACTGACAAAAGTTTTTGAAACACCCCATACATATCCTCAGCCAACTTTTTAGGATTCCACAAAGGTGCGAGATGTTCTGGCTGCTTAGATTTTACTAAATGCTCTTTCACCGCATTTCTGAAACCAGCATCGCGGCCAAACTTAACTCCCCACTGCGTGTATTCCTCCCAAGTCCAAGCCGCACCAACATCAAGATTTGCACTTTTCAGAAAAGCGTAACCCATGCGCGAAAGATATTGGTCGCCGGATCGAGTTACCACTGGCAAATTCGCCCACAAAGCCTCTAAATTGTGAGTCCCGCCGTTGTAAGGATAGGAATCTAAAAGCACGTCGGCTACATAATAAATAGCGCGGTGTTCTTCTTCACTTCTGGTTTGCCCTATAAACTTAATCCGACCAAAATCTACTCCCTGAATTTCGCATTCTTCGCGGTAAGTGCTGTGAATAATATCGGGATCGCCTTGACCTTTGCGGATTAACAAACTATCTGGTACTTCCTTAAGGATTTTAACTTGAGCTCGTACCATTTCAGGATTTGTTTTTCTCCCAGGCGCAACGCATAGATAAGTCATCTGATCTAAGCCAATTCCGAGAGCATTTCTAATTGCCTCTCGATTGACAGGAATGCTTTGCAGTGCGCCAATTGCTACGGAACAACTAGGCAACCTAACTAACTTTTCTAAGTAATTTTTTTCCACACCAGGGGGGTGAGTGTGTTCGTCGCAGAGAAAGTAGTGATTATCTGAAATGTAGGGGGCGTCGAATCCTAGCCAAGACACGCAAATCCCCGCAGGATATTGAGACAGCACTTCGACATTTGTTGGGACTGTCATCGAGTCTAAGTCTATTAAAACATCCAAATCGTCTTGCACTACTTCGGCCAAGATTTCACCGCCATCAGCAAAGCCATTTGGATATTTTTTAGGCCAGTAAAACTTGCCCGCCATGTCTTCAAACCGCTGCGTAACTTCATCTCGGTGGAGTTTCCCGGTGACGTAAAGGTGAACGTGGGGGGTGATGCGGCTTAATTCGCGAATTAAAGCTTCGCTGCACCAGCCTACGGAGTGGCGGCGGAAATGTTTGGAAAGGAAGCCAATTTTTAAATGTTTTTGTCCCGGATTATTGGTGGCTTTGATTCTGTTCACCGGGCGCTTCGGAACGGCTTTTTGGTAGTATTCTTTGGCAATGAGTCTGTAGAAACTGGCATTTTTTTCTCGGTTGTCTCGCAGGTGAGAAACTGCAAACAGGAAAATTTCGTAAAGCAGTTTGAGCTCGATTACGCTAAAGGTTTCGACCTTTTCGTAGCAGAGTTTTTCGATTTCTTCGAGTTTTTGAATTGCCTGTTTGCTGACACCTGATTGCAGGTAGGAAAAGACGTAGGCTGTAGCTGACATGACTGGAGCATTTTCGCCGCAGTTTTCGCAGTATTTGTCGGCTACGTTGCGGGCTCCTGCAAGGTTGGTGGAATGGCTTAGCAAGTCGCACAATTGTTGGTAGGCTTCGCTATATTTGGAGTTGCATTGGATCGCTTTTTCAAAATGTGCGATCGCCTCCAACGGCTTATCTTGTTTCTGAATGTGTCCCATCCGGCAGTAAACCTCTGCCCAATTCGGTTTTAATGCCAGGGCTTGCTGATAGCTGACTAAAGCTTCTTCTAGCCGCCCCTGCATGGAAAAACAACTGCCGAGGTTAGCGTGAACTTCCGGCCAGTCGGGCTTGATTTTCAGAGTATTGCGGTAATTAGTAATTGCTTCGTCGTACTTGTTTTGCTGCAAAAAAGAATTGGCTATATTGAAGTGCAAAACTTCTAATTGCGGCTTTAAAGCTACAGCTTTCTGATAGTAAGCGATGGCGGCGTCGAGATTGCCTTGTTGCGATCGCGCGCTGCCGATGTTACCGTAAGCTTCTGCCCAATCTGGTTTAATGGCGATCGCTTTTTCGTAGCTTTCGATGGCTTCCTCGCGCTTTCCTTGGCTGAAAAGTCGATTACCTAAGTTAAAGTGGAAGTCTGCACCGACTAACTGCGGGTTGAGTTCGGATGTTCTTTTAAAACAGGCGATCGCAGCTTCAATGTTGCCGTGTTGCTGATATACTTTCCCTAAATTCCAGTGAGCTCCCGCTAAATCGGGGCGGAGGGCAATGGCTTCCTGGTAATGAGTAATCGCTTCTTCCAAACGCCCCATTTTGAAATACATACTGCCGATATTGGCCCGCACTTCCGCAAAATTTGGCTGCAATTCTAGGGCTTGAGAATATGAACGAATGGCAGCTTCAATTTTGCCTTCAGCTTGCAAGGCATTGCCTAAAGTGACGTAAGCGTGAATGAAATCTGGTCGGATTTTTATCGCTTGCTGACACGCTGCGATCGCCTCTTTAATTTTACCTTGAACTAAAAAGTTTTCTGCCAGTTTCTTGTAGGGTTCTACTTCTTGAAAATTGGCAACTTTTCCGCTATCTGGAACATTGAGCGCGGTAACTTGTTCGGAAACTTCGGCGGGATTTGTAAATGGAGTATTTAAAGTCTCAGTGGTTGGTGCTGGCGGCAAATTGATGCTCGAAGGCTGCAAGCCGTAGCCTTCATCTTTGTTGATAGATACTGGTTGAGATTCCCCTGATTCTGTTTCTAATTCGATAAAGTTGCTGTCGGTAATCTGCCGCTCTTTTTGTGCGATTAAACTCGATATTTTCTCAGCAGCGCTGGCATCTCCCGGTTGCAGTTGCAGCACTTTTTGATAGCAAGCAATTGCTGCATCTAACTTTCCTTGCTGCTGTAAAACGCTGCCCAGCATCATATTAACCGAAGACAATTGAGGATTAAGGGCAAGAGCTTTTTGGTAATAATTGGCCGCCTGTTCCAATTGCCCTAACTTGTAATACATACTGCCGAGATTCGCGCTGGCTTCAGCAAATTCTGGCTGAATTTTTAAAGCTTGCAAGTAAGCTTGAATTGCCATTTCCAGCTTTTCTTGACTGTGCAGGGCATTGCCCATTGTTAAGTAAGCAGGAGCAAAATTGGGTTGAAATTTAAGAGCGACATTGCAAGAGGCGATCGCCTTTTCAAATTCTCCTTGCAAAACATAAACTTCCGCCAACTTTTTATGAACTTCGGCATCTCCTGGATTAAACTCTAAAGCTTTCTGATAGTTCTCGATTGCGCCACCGAGATCACCTCGATCTTTCAGCCAATTTCCCTTTTGAAAATAATCTCTCACTGCCTCTAAACCTACTAAAGAATTCCCGATCATTTGCTCTGCCACTCTTACAGGTTTTACACTAATAATATTCAACCATTCTACCCACTATCAGGATCGCACAGACCAAGTACACCCTCGATTTATATATTCTACCTGCTGTCTCAGATGATTTTCAGCAGTTGCGCTGCCCGCACCCGTGCCCTCATTTAAAACTCCGACTATCGCCTCTAAAAACCGCCTTGTATATCCCTCCCAATCTGGTTTACCCGCCCGCTTCCAATTAGTTATCGATGCAAAAATTTCCCCCCCTGACACTGAAACTAGACGGGCAAATCCAGCAGTTGTTTCCGGCAAAGCTGCCCATTCACTCGTTACAATCCGGCAACCACTGGCCATTGCCTCCATCACGGCAATAGATGAGGTTTCCAAATAGGTATTCGGGTAAGCTAAAACCGCGACTGAACGCAGTTGCCCGACGAGTTCGGGTGCGGTACGGAACCGACGTACTCCACGCCTTCTGTTTCCTGACACTGGCGGTAAAGTTGACCGAAAAAAAGCTTGTTATCATTGTCGTCTATTTAGTGTACTTTCATGCTTGAAAATACTTTTAATCTGGTTACGGGGACAGCTTGAGGAATTTCGGGAAAGACTTTTAACAAAATATCGAGCCCGCGAAATGGAGTGCTGGTGTAAGCTAGAATGGGTGGTTGAGATTTATGAGAGAGGATACAAATATTATCGGCGAAAATGTTAGCAAAACAAGGTGCGATCGCATTTATTAAAACACAACTGCGATTGGAGTCAATCCCAAAGCGCCGATGAAATTGCTCGCGCTGTCAGTCGCTGACAAATACAAAGGCATCGCAAACATTGATTTCTCGCTGATTATTGGACTATTGGAGAAATACAAAGCCCGGTTCGTTAATCCACAAAATTAACTTAGTGTGATGCCCCAGAAGCGGCTTAATTTCCAGCGCTTTGCCGACTATATTGACTATAACTAAAAAATCGAGCGATCGCAGCAATTCTAAATGAGATTTGTCACCCACGCGCCGCCTGCAATCAACGCCGGGCGACATCCCAGACTCGGAAGTATTGTTAAGTAAAAATACCTCCTTTCCCTGTGCAGCCAACGCCTCAGCCAAGTAACAAATAGCCGACTGATACCATTTTTCTAAAGTTATGCTAGAGTTACATGAAAAGTAAAGGAGAACATTAAAATGTCTGGGCGTCCTCATAT
>NZ_JAUBRI010000091.1:0-19304 GCF_036701795.1 Microcoleus sp. N9_A1 | reverse complement strand
GGTATTTTAAAGTCCCAAAAGCCTTTCGATCCAACTTATTTGCTCGCTACCCCTTGACAGATCAAGACAGTATCTACAAAATGCTAATGATTGATGACTGATGACTGATGATTGATGACCGATCGCTAATAGTTTATTTAGGGTCGTTTATTTGTGCTTGGGCGTTTTGGAAACCATCGGCTCTTCCTTGTTCTAGAAAGAGGGTTGCAGCTTTCTGAAAATCCTCGATCGCCCCAGCACGGTCTTTGAGTTGGCGGCGGACGAGGCCTCGGCTGTAAAAAGCGCTAGCATTGTTGGGGTTGAGCCGCAGCGAGTGAGCGAAATCCTCAACCGCTAAAGGGTAATTTTTTAGTTCTGAGTAAATAGTACCGCGATTGCTGTAAGCTACTCCATCGCTGGGATTGAGCCTAATTGCTTGAGTAAAATCTTCCACAGCTCCCTGTTTGTCTCCCGAAGCCGATCGAGCTAATCCTCGATTGCTGTATGCTTTGGGATTGTTGCCGTTGAGTCCGATCGTCAAACTGCAATCTTCGCTGGCCTTTTGAAATTGTTTTAAATTCAGATAAGCAATGCAGCGGTTGTTGTAAGCTGCTTCATCTTTTGGATCGAGGCGAATTCCTTCGGTGCAATCTGCAATCGCTTTGTCGTAGGTGGCCAAATTCAAGTAAGCGCTGCACCGATTGGTATAAGCATCAGCGAGATCTGGTTGCAATTCGATCGCCTTAGTATAATCTTCCATCGCTCCTTGATAATCTGCCAGATTAAACCGTGATCGACCACGACTGTAGTATACGCCAGCTTGTTTGGGGCTAATTTGAATGGCTTGAGTAAAATCTGCCATTGCTCCTGTTTTGTCGCCTGCTGCCGATCGAGCTAAACCCCGATTGCTGTAAGCTGTAGCATCGTTGGGAGTGAGCAGAATTGCTTGAGTGTAGTCTTCAATTGCCTGGCGGTAGTCGCTCAAATCGTAGTAGGCTAAACCCCGCTGAGAGTATGCCTCACCGTCGCTGGGATTCAGTCGCACTACTTGGGTGAAATCTTCCACGGCCCCCCGCTTGTCCCCGATGTCGAGGCGGGCCATACCTCGATTGTAGAGAGCTTTGGCGTGGCTAGGATTGACTTTAATTGCTTGCGTGTAATCCTGTATTGCTTGCTCGGTTGCGCCCATGTCGTAGCGAGCGTTTGCCCGCTTGTAGTAAGTTTCCGCATCGCTGGCATTCAGGGCGATCGCTTGAGTATAATCGGCGATCGCACCTGTTGTGTCACCTTGCTGCGCCTTGCCCACGCCGCGGGCTAACCATTCTTTTGCCCTCGCCGGACTTTGACTCTGCCAAAAGTAAATTATCAGTGCCGTCAGGATTAAAGCTGCCGCTGTTGCAGCCAACAGCAGCAGTTTGGTTTGGCTTTGTCTTCGCGGTTGACTCATAGCGTGCGTGATGATTGTGGCTGGCGGTGGCTCAAGCTCCAATTTTACGGCGATTTGTTTGAGGTATGCTAAAACTTCGGCGGCCTCCTGATAGCGTTCCTCGCAGCCAGGGCGCACCATTTGATCGATAATATCTGCTAGGGCAGGCGAACAAGTTGCCCGGTTTCGCCAGGGAATTTGGCTTTTGTTGTTTTTTAAGGCACTCAGTTCGTTGGGTGAGAGTCCGGTCACGGCAAGCTGGGCGATCGTACCTAGAGCGTAGATGTCGCTATTGTAACGGGGGTTGCCGCTCAATTGCTCGATCGGCACGTATAACTCCTGGGCCGCCAAATCCTGTTTTTTTGCCTCATGCCCTTTAACAGAGTTGGGGGAGGTTTGCGCCAACAAATGACAATTAGCGACTTCCGGGTTAATTTCTTTGTCTAAGCTAAAGTCTACCAACACAAATTTGCCGTCTGACTCGCGCCGGATAGCTCTGTCTGGTTGAATTCTGCGGTGAATAAAACCCTTCTCGTGTATGAACACCAAAATTTCTAATATTTCTGATAGCAGAGCAATTACTTGGTCTTCATCCCAAGGTTGACCGGGTATTAGTTCTTGACTTAAAGGTGATCCGGCAATAAATTCTTCAATTAAGTATAAACTTTGATTTTCCTCAAAATACGCCAATAATTCGGGAATTTTGTCGTGTTTTCCCAATTTTTCAATTATTTCAGCGTTTCTTTGAAATATAACTTTGACTAATTCGGGAGTTTGCGAACTTGTGCCGGGGAGTCGCATTTCTCTAACCGTGCATTGCGGATACCCGGGACGGTGAGTATCTGCTGCTAGATAAGTTTTTCCCACCTCACTTGAGTCTGTGACTTTAATGATGCGGTAACGTCTGTCTAGAAGTTGACCAATCATGCTTTGCCCTCTACCCTGTCAATTTCCCATTATCGCATGAAATCAGGATATATCACTGCGGTGTCAAACTTTTAGCTATTGATTCGGGTGTGCCAAGCCGCCTTTAAATTGCCAGTAGTAGGACTACAGGTGCTGGCAATTTAAAGGCTATCGCCCGGACTTTGAGCCTTGTCTGAATTTGAGCAGTCTTGGACGCAGTGTTAAAAGCCGGGATGCAGTATTTCCGTAAAAAAAACCAATTTCTGCGTCGAGGACTATAGCATTAAGATTAGTCCCAGTCTGCTGCCCGTATCCGTTGACTCTAGATGCAAACCCTGAACTTATAGTATAATTTAGTAACCGAGCAACAGATGACTTAAAATGAACGTACAACTGGTTGACTCCCTAATTCAAGTTATCTTATCTCTCTCCGCAGACGAGCAATTAGCGATTACGGACAAATTACTAGAAAACATCCCGTACCCTTCGACTCAGGAACTTATGCAGCTCGATCAAAGCGGTGGCTGTTTTGACTTTTTGCATGACGAACCTGATATTTACACGATAGAAGATGGAGAACCTATTGCGTGATACTAAAAAAAGGAGATATTGTATTAGTCGAATTTCCATTTACTGATTTGAGTCAGATGAAATTGCGTCCTGCTTTAGTGCTATGTGCTATTTCAATTCCTGATGAAGTTACTGTTTGCTTTATTTCGTCTCAAAATGTTACCCGATTAAATAATGAAGAGTTTGCTCTGAATGTGGAAGATATAGAATTTCCTGCAACTGGATTGCGAGTATCATCTAAAGTTAGAGTAACTCGAATAGCTACCCTCCAACGCAGATTAATTATCAGACGATTGGGTGAATTAGGAAATCTATATATACAGCAATTAGATGCATATATGATCGAGGCATTGCAGATAGGGTGATCGAGATAATTATTGAACTATAGAGCAATTAAAAATGGCTGAATCACTAACAAAAGGAGGAACGATCGCAGCGATCGCCACTGCCATAGTTCCCCAACAAGGCAGCGTCGGCATTGTGCGAGTTTCCGGTTCCGCAGCCTTAAAAATTGCCGAAACTCTGTTTTGCGCCCCAGGACGGCAAATTTGGGAGTCTCACCGCATTCTTTACGGTCACATCCGCCGCCCCAAAACTCAAGAATTAGTCGATGAAGCTTTGCTGCTAATCATGAAAGCACCGCGTTCTTTTACTCGCGAAGATGTGGTGGAATTTCACTGTCACGGCGGTATTATGGCCGTGCAGCAAGTCTTGCAGTTGTGTTTGGAACATGGGGCGAGATTGGCCGTGCCGGGAGAGTTTTCGCTGCGGGCTTTTTTGAACGGAAGGCTTGATTTAACTCAAGCTGAAAGTATTTCAGATTTGGTGGGAGCAAAATCGCCTGCTGCTGCACAAAGTGCTTTAGCTGGTTTGCAAGGAAAATTAGCGCAGCCAATTCGCCAACTGAGAACAACTTGTTTGGACTTGCTGGCAGAAATTGAGGCGAGAATTGATTTTGAGGAAGATTTGCCGCCTTTAGATGAAGCTAAAACTTCTTTGGAAATAAATCATGTTTTGGCGGAATTGTCAACAATTTTGGCAACGGCGGATCGCGGAGAATTGTTGAGAACCGGTTTGAAAGTGGCGATTGTGGGGCGGCCGAATGTGGGAAAGTCGAGTTTGTTGAATGCGTGGAGTAAGAGCGATCGGGCGATCGTCACGGATTTGCCCGGTACGACGCGGGATGTGGTAGAATCGCAGCTAGTTGTGGGCGGAATTCCGGTGCAGGTGCTCGATACTGCGGGCATTCGAGAAACCGAAGACAAGGTAGAAAAAATTGGCGTTGAGCGATCGCGCGCCGCAGCAAAACAAGCTGATTTAGTATTATTGACAATTGACGCAGAATCGGGTTGGACAGAGGGCGATTCCGAAATTTACGAACAAGTAAAACACCGCCAGCTAATTATAATTATCAACAAAATCGACCTAGTAAAAACAATCCCAGAATTGCCTTTTACCTCGGAAATTCACCCGATAGTCACCGCAGCAGCCGCCCTCGATCGAGGCATAGAAAAATTAGAAACAGCCATCTTAGATGCCGTCAGCGGCGGAAATTTGCAAGCAGCCAACTCCGACTTAGCAATCAACCAGCGGCAAGCAGCAGCCTTAACCAAAGCTAAAATTTCTCTAGAACAATGCACGGATACTATTAGCAACAAATTGCCTTTAGATTTCTGGACAATAGATTTGCGCGGGGCAATTCAAGCATTGGGAGAAGTGACGGGGGAAGAAGTGACCGAATCAGTGCTCGACAGAATATTTAGCAGGTTTTGCATTGGAAAATAGTAATAGGAAAAGAGTAAATTAAATAGGTAAGCTGTCTCGCATTTAAGTGGTATTTTTAGGGCGGGCGGGACACCCACCCACAAGAATTTCACTCTTTGTGGAACAGGCATCTTGCCTGTTCTTGAGAATGGTTTCATTCAGTTGACAGTTGACAGTTGACAGTTGACAGCCACCTCTACCTAGAAGGAAGAGGATTGGAGTAATGAATAGTTTTCTTTTAATTTCTCGCCTTTAAGGGAGAGGCTTTAAACCAATTTTTTCTGGTAATATGTTAATTTCATCAAACTTGACTGTAAAATTTAGATGCACCTGGGCTTAGTGAAGCAATACTACTGACAAATAACAACTAACTTATTGTCACGATCGCGGTCTTCCCAGACTTGTAATATAAAGCACGGCCTCGCTCGCAGGAATACCGAGAACGTCATTGACGCGATCGTCAAAAAAGCCCGCTATACCGCTGACACCCAAACGCAGTTGAACCGCTGCTAAATTCAACCGCTGGCCCAAATGACCCGCGTCCATGTGCAAATAGCGGTAAACTCGATCGCCATATTTTGCTACAGCCCTGTTCAAATCCGCCGTGTGAAATAACAGCGCCCCCGCATCTCTGCCCAAGTCTTGCCCCAAGCACAAAAAATGCAACTCCCTGCGGAAATTTTTAAACCGAATTTGCCGCAATTCTTGAGCTTTCGGAGCGTAATAGTAACACCCTTCTTCTAAGCCATGCACTCCCGAAACAGCAATAAAAGTCTCGATCAAACTTAGATCGAAATAGTCTGGATAACCGTCTAATCCTTGGTCGATATAGTGCTGCGGCTGGTAAGTAAAATCGAGCATAGCTAGCAGTTCGCCCAAGCTCAAAGAAGCACCTGTATAAGCACGGGTCGAACGCCTTTTGAGCATAGTGTTTTCTAAAGTTTCCAGGTTCACTCCCCAAGGAATCGAAGGAGTGACCGTCGAAACTTTAGTACAAAATGGAAAGTTATATTTATCCTCTAATTCCCCTTCACTTTCGTCAAGTTTCCAGCCGTCAGATCCTGTAGGGTCTGATTCTAAATGCGTGGCTTTGTGGAGGTATTTTAACAGTTGCCCTTCGGAAATTTTCGGGTAATCTGTCGTGGTGTTTCCGGGCAAAGCTGTTTTAAATTTAGGCAAGTTTTGGTCAATATCTAGCAAGTCGGCTAAAGCAACTACACAAATCGCTCCTTCTTGCTCCGAGTCGATGTATAGTAATTCATTGACAGCTTCGTCGGCGAATCCTCCAATCAGGTGAGGTCGGTAATCGTTGACGGCGCAAGCTAACTCGATATTACTCAATAAATGGCCGGTGTCTAGAAAAATTCGCCGATAAGCTCGGTCTTCGTAACGCCAAGAAGAACGGAAAAAAACAGTGGTAATGGCGATCGCCAATTGGGTATTTTCTAGCGCCGGCGACTGGAAACAAGCGGCTTGCAATGCCGGCCAAACTTGACTGTCCCAAAAATGAACAAGTGAATGAGTTCTGCACTGATAGTTGTAGAGTCCGGCCGGCAAATGCGGCGTGCCACGGGAGATTAAATAAACTTCTGCTGGGTAGAGGCCGCCCGCCGACGGTGCCGATCGCAAATACAGGTAGCTGTCATCTACCGTCTGCACCTTCGCCGTCAGCCCGTAGCTGCACAGCAACAAGCTAGACAACCGATGCCACCAACCGGCATCGGGAGTGGCATTTGGATCGTCTGAGGGGTCTTTTAGATAAGGCTTGAGGTCAAAATACGCTCCAATTTTATATTCTTTGAAAGACACAGGTTGCTCTGTCCAATCTAGCTGTTTACTTTTAGCAGCAATGGTTTCAGGGTCGTATTTTGTCCGTTCGTGGTAGTGCTCAGCAATGGAGAGAGGAAGTTCTGGCATATTTCAGTAGAGGATTGGCTTTGGTTTCTCGATCGATCTTGACATTACTAACCGCTTACTGGTCGAGCAAGGCAGAAATTCACAAATATAAAAAAAATCTTAGAAAAAATGCGACTGTTGTTACACAAGCTTAACATAATAAGAGACATAAGTATAAATACGCAGAATAATAACCATTAATTACTGTTATGGATTGGCTGCTGTAGCTGTCATCATGAGGAGTGAAAATGCAAAAGCTAAGCGCTGAGGAATTGCTCGCTCAGTATGCTGAGGGCAAGCGAAACTTTAACGCCGTTGACTTAAGTGAAGATAACTTGTTTCAAGCAGATTTGGCGGAAATAAATCTTTCTGGTAGCGTTCTGAAGCGAGCTTATTTGCCCTACGGAAATTTAACTCAAGCCAATCTTTATAAAACTGATTTGCAAGATGCTGAATTGGGCGACATTCAACTTTATGAAGCTAACTTGTCGGAAGCAAATTTATCAAGAGCAAATTTATCAAGAGCAAATTTACGTCACGCAAATTTGCAAGGTGCGAATTTGCAGAAAGCCAATTTGCAAGGTGCGGATTTGTACAATGCAGATTTAAGGAATGCCGATTTGAGATATGCGGATTTGAGCCGAGCTAATTTGGAGAAAGCAAAGTTAACCAAAGCTCAACTAGCCGGCTGCAACTTATTTCGATCGCGCTCGGTTGATTTGTCGGAAGCAGAGTGCGATCGCACTACTATCGGACCCGAAGGCTATTGATGATTCGCAGCACTGCGGGCGATCGGCTTAATTAGTCGTGAAGCGTAGCTATCCCGTAGGGAATCGCCCTTTTTAAAATTTCTTAACATTTCTCGACACGGGGGAAAATGTGAGTTACAGTCGTAGAGAACTTATCGCTGCGCAACATTGACAATAAATAACAAATTTTTCCAGCACAAAACAGGCTAAGATTTATGAATTCTCCCGATAAAAAAGCCAGAGAACTCCGGCACAAAGAACAAGAACTACGGCAGCGCGAACAAGAACTTCGGCTCCGCGAACTAGAAGCCGAAATCGACCGCTCAGTGCCAGAACATCTAACAAGCAAGTACCAAGAACCAGACAGCCAAGTTAACGGCAAACTCAAACAGTGGCGCCGAAAAATTATAGCAGCCGCTCAATTTACAGGCATTGTCATTGCTGTTGTCGTTGCAGTTCGCATAGCATCTTGGCTGGCAGCGGCGCTGATAGTGGGAGGCATTGCTTTCATAGCTTACAAAATGTTTATTGAAGAAGACAAAAGTTGAGAATTTCAAGCAGAAAACTATCAGGAAATACCCATGAACCTTAAAGTAGAAACTAGCAACTTTCTCAACGATCTAGAGCGCGTAGCCGCCGTCCGCCGAGAAATTGCCACTCGCCTCAGCAACATCGCGACAGCCATCAACCAATCAGAATTAGCAGGAGGAGAAGCATCGGGAAAACTCGGTTTAGAAACAGACAACGCTGACATAGATCTCGCCAGTAAAAACTTGCGCCAAGGAGTCTTTCGGCTGTTAGTGCTAGGCGACATGAAACGCGGAAAAAGCACTTTTCTCAATGCGTTAATCGGCGAAAACTTACTGCCCAGCGATGTAAATCCCTGTACAGCTTTGCTGACGATTTTGCGCTATGGTTCAGAAAAAAAAGTTACCGTTTATTTCAATGACGGCAAAAGCCCAAAACAACTAGATTTTAAAAGTTTTAAACAGAATTACACAATTGACCCCGCTGAGGCAAAACGCCTAGAAGAAGAAAAGAAACCAGCATTTCCAGATATCGATTGCGCCGTAGTAGAATATCCCTTACCCTTGCTAGAAAAAGGCATAGAAATAGTAGACAGTCCTGGACTAAATGATACAGAAGCCCGCAATGAATTATCTCTAGGTTACATCAACAACTGCCACGCTATTTTGTTTGTGCTCAGGGCAACTCAGCCTTGCACAATGGGGGAAAGGCGCTATCTAGAAAATTATATCAAAGGTCGCGGTTTGAGCATTTTCTTTCTCATCAATGCTTGGGATCAGGTGCGGGAAAGTTTGATTGACCCGGATGATGCTGAAGAAATGGCAGAAGCAGAAGAGAAACTGCGGCGCGTTTTCAAAGTTAATTTGGCTGAATATTGTTTAACCGAAGGACACGATATTTACGACGAGCGAGTGTTTCCAATTACTTCAATTAAGGCGCTCAGGTTGCGGATTAAAAACCCGGATGCGGATTTAGCAGGAACTGGTTTTCCCGAGTTTATGGCGGCACTGAATACGTTTTTGACGCAGGAAAGGGCGATTTCTGAACTGCGTCCGGCGAGGACTTTGGCGCGTCAAATTTCTGCTCGCGTCCGCGAAGCTGTTGGGCGCAGATTACCATTGCTCGATCGCGATGTCAATGAGTTGAAGGAAAAGATTAATTCAGTTGAGCCGGAGTTTAAGAAGCTGACTCAGATTCGCGATGAGTTTCAACAAGAAATTATCGGAGTTAGAGATAGTAAATCGCGGGCGATCGCAGATTCTTTCCGCGCCTACGTTCTTAACTTAGAAAATACATTTGAAACAGATTTCTTACGCTATCAACCAGAGCTGAGATTTCTGGATTTTTTCAGCCAAGACAAGCGAGAAGCCTTTGAAGCATCGCTCAAACGAGCATTCGAGCAGTACATCAACGACAAACTCGCAGCTTGGACTCTCACGGCTGAACAAGAGATGAATTCAGCATTTTCGCAGCTATCACAAAGTGCTGCAAATTATGGAGCATCTTACACTAAAGTGACTGAAAAAATTACCGAAAAACTGACCGGGCAAAAAATACCAGCAGTAGTCAGCAACTCGAACGAAGATAACTCGCCAGCTTGGGCAAAATGGGCGATGGGATTGTTCTCGTTAACGACCGGAAATCTGGCGGGCGTAGCAATGGCAGGAGCGGGTTTTGATTGGAAAAATATCCTGCTCAACTTAATTACTGTGTTGGGAGTCAGTACGATTTTTGCTGGTTTTACCGGGATTGTTTTGGGGCCGCTGTACTTGGCTTTGTTGGGGATGGGTGTTGGGGTTTTGCAGGCAGACGGAGCTCACAAACAATTGGTGAAAGCGGCAAAAAAAGAGTTGGTGAAATATCTGCCGCAGGTCGCTCAAGAGCAGTGGCAGCCGATTCACGATGCTGTTAAAGAGTGTTTTGATGTTTACGGGCGGGAAGTGAGCGATCGCATGAATGCTGATATTAATTCTCGGAAATCTGAGTTAGATAATTTGCTGGAACAAAAGGAATCTCGCGAGATTAATTGTCAGGCTGAATCTGAGCGGTTGAAAAAATTGGATGCTGATGTTTCTGCCGAGTCGCAGAGTATTGAATCGCTATATCAAGGTTTCCTAGCATCTGCTAACTGAGATAAAACAACAATATGCAACAACCCGAAATTTATCAAGATTTAACTAACAATCTCAAATCAGCACTCGGCATCCTCGAACTCGATAAAAACTCCCAACTTTACCGAGATACAACCTCAATCTGCGACTATCTCGCCAAACCAACTTTTCAAATCGCTGTCTTTGGCCCGTTTAATTACGGCAAGTCAACTTTGCTGAATGCTTTGCTGGGAAATCGTGCTTTGCCGATCGACCTTGTGCCCACTACAGGTGCTGCCATTTATGTCAACTACGGCGAGGAATTGCACGCAAAAATTACCCTCAAAGACGGCACAGAAATTAGCGAACCGGGGACTGATGTGTTGAAACGCTATGCCATCCTTGACGACGCTAGGCAAATGCGGGATGATGTGGCAGCCGTGAATGTGTACTGTCCCCACCCATTCCTAAAAACGGGCGTGGAATTGCTGGATTTGCCGGGAACTAACGATCGCCAAGAACAGGATAACTTGGTTAGGGATAAATTGCTCACTGCTGATTTAGTGGTGCAGGTTTTGGACGCTCGAAAATTGATGACTTTGGGCGAACGGGAGAACTTGAGAGACTGGTTGAGCGATCGCCAAATCAACACTGTCGTCTTCGTTGCCAATTTTCTCAATCTACTCGAACCAGACGACCAAAAACAAGTATACAATCGGTTGTTGTTTGTTGCCGAAAGTTTTCGATCCAACTTGCCGAACAATATTAGCAATATCTACCGCGTCGATGCTTTGCCGGCTTTGAGGGCGAGGCTGAAAGGAGATGTGGCGGCCGCCCAAACTACAGGAATTGCCACGTTTGAATCGGCTTTGCAAAGTATTGTGGCAGCTCAACAGGAACAACTAGCAGTTAAGTTACCCAGAATTGAAGCCATAGCTACTAAGATTTGTCAATCTCTGCGAGCTAAATCTGAAACTGTAACCGCCGAAATAGCCGCAGCTCAACAAAAGCAAAAAAACAAAATTGAAATTAAACAAAAAGCAGAAAAACTGATATTAAAAGGCTTTCAAGCCAGCGTTTCTGACTTCGAGATTTGGCTTTACCAGCCCACATTTTTGCAGCGATATCAATCGGAAATGGCGCTGTCGCTTCAGGAAGGGAGTTTTGATGCGTGGAATCTAAAATTTCAGCGAGAGGTCTTGAAGCAGCAGCAAACCATCGCAGAATGGGTAAATAAAGCTTGCGAATTTTTTGACAAAGAACAGCCGATCGCACTTTTGATTTCGTTTCCCCCAGCCCCGCAAATCGTTTTACCGCAACCGCCGCCACCTCCACCTCAAAAGTCGAACGAGGGCGAAGTGGCTCCAGTGGCGATCGCAACCGGCTTAGGTTGGCTGTTGGGCGGGCCTGTGGGAGCCGCAGTAGTCGGCGGTGCTAGCTATATTTTGAATAAAAGAACTGGGTATGAAAAGCCGCCTGAATCGTCAGAAGCTTATCTAAATCAAGTAAGGGAAATTTGCAGCGAGGCTGCTAAAAACTATCTCGCTCGCTTCAGTACCGATACTTTTTCCATGCTGCAACACTACAAGGAAATCGCCGGAAAAGTTATCTGTTTTCAAGACAGCAAAGAGCCGCTACAGACAAATATTCAGCAATACCAGATACAGTTAATCAATAATTTGTTAGAAAATATCGAATCATGCCTTCAAATGACCAAATCGGTAATTAACGGCAAATGATCCGAACCGACATTGCGGCCAGTACAAATCTTCAAAACACCAATTTCTTTGCTGACTAGAAACTGCTCGCTCGGAATATAACCACAAGTTACACTAGACCTTTTGCAAAAGTCTATATTTCTATGTGTTTTAAACACTTTGCATTAGGGCTTTTGTATTCACGAACACAAGGAGACTTAGCAGTGACTTATTCCTTTAGACAGTTCCATAACTCAAGCACCTCCGACCAAGGCTAGAGAAAAGATTGCTTCTAGCTCTTTAGGATTATTTCTGTGACCTACTTTGATAGAGGTTTTTTGCATCTGTTCTTCTAATACTGTGAGTAAGTCCTAGTTATTTCTTAAAGGAGACATTTATGGGTATCACCAGACGCGATTTGTTAAAAGTAACTTCTGCTTCGGGTTTGGTTGCAGCAGGGCTGGCTGCTTCCGAAGGATTTTTCAAACCTTTGTTAGCTCAAGATGAACCGACCCAAGTATACGCTGAAAGTGCAGTTGCCCAAGGTCAAACTCAAAGTGACGAGATGAGTTACAGGACGCTGGGACGCACAGGAGAGCGAGTGTCTGCAATTGGTTTAGGGGGACACCATATCGGACGCCTTCGAGAGGAGCAAGAAAGTATCAAGCTCATCCGCAGTGCGATCGACCGCGGCATCAATTTCATGGACAACTGCTGGGATTATCACAACGGACGCAGCCACCGCTGGATGGGTGCAGCGCTCAAGGATGGCTACCGGCAAAAGGTCTTCCTGATGACAAAGATCGACGGTCGCACTAAAGGCGCTGCTATGATGCAGATTGACGAATCGCTGAAAGCCTTGCAGACGGATCGCATCGACTTGATGCAGCATCACGAAATTATTCGGATGGAAGACCCCGATCGCATTTTTGCACCCGGTGGGGCAATGGAGGCTGTGGTGGAAGCGCAGAAGGCGGGCAAGATTCGCTACATCGGGTTTACAGGACACAAAGATCCTTTGGTTCACTTGCGAATGCTGGAAGTTGCCGCTCAAAACAATTTCCGTTTTGACGCAGTACAGATGCCGCTGAACGTGATGGATGCTCATTTTAGAAGTTTTGAGCAACAAGTTCTGCCTGTGCTGCTGAAGAACCAAATCGGTGTGTTGGGGATGAAATCTATGGGCGACCCCTACGTTCTTAGAAGCAATACTGTCAACCCGATCGAATGTCTTCACTATGCGATGAATCTGCCTACTTCAGTTGTGATTACTGGCATTGATACCATGCAGATCCTCGATCAAGCGTTTGAGGCCGCTCGCACGTTTAAGCCGATGGATGGGGCACAAGTTGCGGCGATGCTGAATCGCACACGCGAGGCTGCTGCAAAAGGGCAGTACGAACTGTATAAAACCAGCAACCAATTTGATGGTACGGCAATGAACCCATCGTGGCTAGGATAATTTGTTATACCAATTTAATGTGAAGTTGTACATATCTCGATCCCCCTAAATCCCCCTTAAGAAGGGGAGTAGCGGTTGACTTTGAGCGGAATCTTGTCCCCCCTTATTAAAAGGGGCTAGGGGGGATCGGATTCTATGCAGCGTCATAAAAAATTGGTATTAGAAAATATCGAATCATGCCTTCAAATGACTAAATCTGTAATTAACGGCAAATGATCCGAACCGACATTGCGGCCAGTACGAATCTTTAAAACACCAATTTCTTTGCTGACTAGAAAGTGATCGATCGGAATATAAGCCAGCGGCATAAAAGTCGGCCAAGTCGGTAAAATCCCAAAGCCCGATCGCGCATTTCGCAGGTTTCCGGTTTTTACCATATTTTTGTAAAATGGCGACCACATTGTGGTATTGAAATCCCCAACAACAATCAGCGGATTTTTTACTTGGGCTGCATACTCGCCGATGCCTGCTAGCTGTCGATTGCGATCGATAAAACTGTGCTGTTTGATCGGCACAGTCGGATGAGCAAGAATCAGAGAAATGATTTCACCTTGAAATTGAACATCCGCCAACAAGCTCTTTCTTTGATTTGAAAAGGCTTTAACAGAGGGATTCTTTATAGGCAGCTTGCTGTAGATGGCACTGCCAAATCTCTCAGATTCTTGATAACGGTAAGAGTAAGGAAATATCTCGCTTAAAACCGCTAACTCTTTTGCCCAAGACGGGCTGACTTCGACAAAAACCGCGATATCGGGTTGTTCTGCTTTTACCAGCGAGATCACCTCAGAATATCGTCGGTTACTTGTTAAAACATTTGAATGCAAAATCCGCAGATGTTGTCCGGGAGTTGCTCCTGCAAAAGCTGGCGCTGGAAAATACCAAGGAACAATTTCCGCTAAATTAATGATAATGCAAAATGCGCTCACCAGCAACCATATTTTTTTTGAGCGCACGAGAGCGAAGAATATAAAAGTAGAGAAACCCACTAGCAGATATTGTAGTTTAAAATGAGAACTCAATTCAAAAAAAATGTTAAATTCTCCCAAATAACCGACTATTGAAAATAGGGCATTTACAGTTGCTACGATAATAAACCATTTTAAAATTACGTGCTTCAAGCTTATTTTTTTGTTGTTGCTGCTGTGTATCACTGCCCATTTTAGCTTGATTTTTAGGTCGTTGGTAATCAGCAATTTATCAATTTCTGCTACCAATTTTTCTGGATTCTCCCACTCTCGCCGCTTTTGATAAAATCTCACCAGCAAGCTATCTATCACAAAATAACTAAACGAATTGGCAACAAATCCTACAAATACCAACACACCTAAACCGATCAGCATACCAAAAGATCCGCCGACTTTGACCAAACCAGAAAAAACGGCGACGTCACCTGTTTTACCTGTAGCTAATATGGCGATAAAAAGCATTAAAGCAGGCAATCCGATGGTGATTGTATTTCTGATGATAGAGTCCATTATACAATTTTAGATTTTAGATTTTAGATTGGGAATGAATGATGCAGTTTGTGTAGTTGGCACTACGGAATGGTTGCCTTAATAACGGCTTGACAAAATAGAGAGAGTCCTTAAATCTCATATATTTCTAACGGTAAATTGTCGGGATCTCGGAAAAAGGTAAACCTTTTTTCTGTAATCTCGTCAAGGCGAATTTCTTCTACTTCTACTTGTTGAGATTTTAAGTAAGCAACGGATGCTTCTATGTCCTCAACTGCAAAAGCTAAATGTCTCAAACCGCAAGCTTCAGGATTGTTAACTCTTTCTGGAGGATGGGGAAATGAGAAAAGCTCGATTGTGTCGCCGTTTCCGACTCGCAAATCTAGTTTATAAGAATTTCTCTCGGTTCGGAAAGTTTCTTTGATAATGGAACATCCTAAGACTTCTACATAAAATTTCTTCGACGCTTCGTAATCCGAGCAAATAATCGCCACATGATGTATTGCTTTTATTTTCATCTGAAAAAAGTTAGTTAGTTGCGTTTTTCTGAGATGTTGCACCATTCTCAATAAGCTTTTTATGAACAGGCAAGATGCCTGTTCCACAAGAAAATTCACTTTTTGTGGAACAGGCATCTTGCCTGTTCTTGAGAATCGTGCAAGATGTGAGGTTTTTTCAAATGCACAGCACGCTATTAACAATTATATTTGACGATCGCAGAGTCTGCGAGAAACCCTGCGAAATTCAGCGCGATCGACCTTTATTTTCCCCCGTCCAAATCTTAATTGGAAAATTTCTGCAAAAAAAGTACCCTACTTTGATAAAATGAGAGTTTTGCAGTCAATCACCCAATTTGCATCTCAGGAGACAAGCATTATGGCCCGTATGTATTACGACACCGACGCGAACCTAGACCTCTTAGCCAACAAAACGATTGCTATCATCGGTTACGGTTCCCAAGGACACGCCCACGCCCTCAACCTCAAAGACAGTGGCATGAATGTCGTTGTCGGTTTGTATCCCGGTAGCAAATCTGCCGCCAAAGCAACCGAGGCGGGTTTAACTGTTCACCCGGTAGACAAAGCCGCCGCCGCCGCTGACTTCATCATGATTTTATTACCCGATGAAGTTCAAAAAACTATTTACAAAGAACAAATCGAACCGAATCTTTCCGAAGGAAATGTTTTAGCATTTGCTCACGGTTTTAACATTCACTTCGGCCAAGTTGTGCCCCCAGCCAACGTAGACGTAGTAATGGTAGCCCCCAAGGGCCCCGGACATTTGGTGCGCCGGACTTACGAACAAGGCGAAGGTGTTCCGAGTTTGTTTGCAGTATATCAAGATGCTTCCGGTCAAGCGCGCGATCGGGCAATGGCCTATGCTAAAGGTATCGGTGGCACCAGAGCCGGCATCCTAGAAACCACTTTCCGCGAAGAAACAGAAACCGATCTTTTTGGCGAACAAGTAGTTTTGTGCGGCGGTTTGAGCGCCTTAATTAAAGCTGGATTTGAAACTTTAGTTGACGCCGGATATCAACCGGAATTAGCTTATTTTGAATGTTTGCACGAAGTTAAACTTATCGTTGACTTAGTAGTAGAAGGAGGCCTCGCCAAAATGCGCGACAGCATCTCCAATACCGCAGAATACGGCGATTTAACTCGCGGCCCCCGCATCGTCACGGATCAAACCCGCGCCGAAATGCGTAAAATTCTCAGCGAAATTCAATCCGGCCAATTTGCCCGCGAATTCGTTCTGGAAAACCAAGCCGGCAAACCGGGCTTTACCTCCATGCGCCGTCAGGAAGCAGAACATCCTATTGAAGAAGTTGGTAAAGATTTGCGAGCTATGTTTAGCTGGTTGAAAAAGCAAGCCTAATCAATTTTAGATTTTAGATTTTAGATTTTAGATGGGATGACAAATCTAAAACAGTCCTGGACGCAGAACCTAATTATGTAGGGTGTGCACTGCACACCTTACCGCTGGCAGGAAAATCTCTAATCTCAAGTTTAATCGATTACAGATTAGAGAGTGGATAAAAAATCTCAAACCTAAAATCCAAAATCTAAAATCGTACTGTTGGGCGAAGCGAAGCGTAGGGTTCGCTTCGCTTAACCCAACCTACAACAAAATGGCTAAGTATTGTTAGAGAAACCGGGTTTCTCGCTGGTAGCTCAAAACTATTGACTGGGACTAGGACTTTTTTGCAATTTATCAATATCCTCTTGCCTTTGCTCGTTGAAATCTCTCGGCCTCAGCCAATTCGGCCACAACCCAACGAAGAATTTTCGACTTGCCACGCTAGTATCTCTTACAGGTTTGGGGAGAAAAGTTAAAGTGTCACCGTAAAGGGTAAACAGGGCTGCCAACAGAAGCAATAATGGGATAAGATTTTTTTTAGGCATCGCAGTTTGGGAGTAGAGTTTGTGAAAGCGCTTTGTTATATTTTGCCCTTGCACGGACAAAATATATCAGAAACAGCTTAAGAAGAAAATACAGCCCTGGGGGGTAAGGGGTTTTGCCTACAACAGCAAAGCCTGCTAGTCGCAATCTGATGTCCCCTCGAACTACCACTACAAACACCTTTATTATAGGTGTTCGAGCGGAGATCAGATTATTAGCTAATAACTAATAGTGGTAAGGTTCGGACTGCGAACCCTACATAATTATGTTATGGGTCGAGAACTCAACAAAATACTATGCTTTTTGGGCGCTTACCTACTTAAAGACTAATAACTAATCACTATTTATTCTCTTGAATAAAAGTTTGCACTACTGCATTAATTTCCGGGGAAATGTCTGTTACCAGCCGCACCGGGATTGCCGATTTAGAAGCAAAGTGCGCGTATTCAGGTGTTAGAAAAACTGCATATTTTTCAGCTTCGGCAGTTAGTTGAGCGGCGGTAGCCAAACTTACAGCTTTAATATAATTGCGTATGCTAACAGCTTGGTCGCCGACAACTTCATCGCCAGTAATTCCTGTGCTCGGCCTACTAACTTGGTCTAAAGTTGTACTCGGATCTTTGACGCTTAAGTGGGTTCCTCCTACAAAACCTACTAGCCATTTAGGAGAGGGAATTTTCGGAAAGCCTGCAATTTGTTCGGCTAAGGCGGGAGTTGTTTTGTCTGCAGAAGATGCTACTATTAAGGTGGGAATTTTAATTTTACTTAAACCAGTTTCTCCAAATAGTAATGATGTGATCGGATTCATGGCGATCGCCCTTTTAATCCTCCCATCCCGCAATTGATACCGTTCTTCGGGCAATCCGGCTGCCGCGCACTGAATGCCTTCGCCCAAGCTGAACCCAATCAAATCCCCCTGACACCGCTGTTTGAGTGCGCTCAATTGCAGTTCCGCGCCGGCCAAGGACAAAGCTGTGGCGCCACCAAATGAATAGCCAATTATTACCGATGGGTCGATCGCGATTTTCCCCTGCAAGTTATCATCAGTTTGGTTCAATTTTGTCAGTTCGTCGAGTACAAAACTGATGTCTTTGGGACGGTCTAAAAACTCTTGAGGAGCTAGCAAGGGACACTTCCCCGCCATCGCAGCATTGGTATTCGTTTCGTTGCTGCCCGGATGTTCTAAAGCTGCTACTACATAGCCGTGAGACGCCAAATGCTCGGCTAAGTAGCGCAAATCCGTGCGGACGGAACCCAACCCGTGAGAAAAGACGATCGCCGGTTTGTCGGCTGTCGCAGCTCTCGACCAGTACACATCAACTTGAATACGCCGATTGCGGGCGCTATCGTTCAAATCTAGCGCCCGTACCTGCACGAAATTAGGGCCGGGCTGGGTTGGATCGAAAGGCAGGTTAAACGCGGGTTTAACTGGTGCTAACTGAGGTGCGATCGCCGCCATAAAGCGCTGAGTTTGCCAAAAACTTGCGTTCATATTTCCCAAAACTGCGAAAGCTCGATCGAGATCCACCACGACCCGCGAGTTCGGATAAGATTCAATGAAACTCAATACCGACAAGCCTTCCGGCGCGTTTGCTCCCTGCTGCAGAGCCGCTCGCAGCGCTTCCACACCCCCACCGTCGCGCCTGGGTATCACTGTAGTCAAATCCGTCAGGATGGCAGTGCCGATGCCCGTATTTAGCAAGTTGCTCAGGCCGACTACATTTAGGGGAATTTTCGCTTGCAGCGCCCGAAAAATTTTACTCCGCTGTTCCTCAGACAGGAGATTGGCATAAGCTTGCAGTTTTGCCGGGACTTTTCCTGTTTCTGCGAGTTCCCGCAAATCTGCAACCGATATTGAAGATTCTAAAATACCTTTGCGGACAACAACCGTTTGTGCAGCTTTTACAGGAGATGTCGTGCCGCTGAAAGGATTAATCGAAATCGAACCCAAAACACTCGCCACTGAAGAAAACCATCTGAAATTTGGTCTGATGCTCATTTTTACCTTATTGAACTAGAGGAGATATATCACCATATTCTCAAAATTCTCCCAGATACCGAGAAATTGTCCTAGATGGCGAGAAATTGCCTCCATCAGGGTGCGATCGGCAAAGCCTCTGGGCCTATTAATTTGTGATCGATAATAATGCTTCTATAGCAATCCTCGCATCATTTGTGAATTTCTTACTCCCTCCCCTTGATAAGGGGAGGGTTGGGGTGGGTAAAAAGTTTACGAATCATTTAGGATTGCTATATATGGCCTACTTACAGTCAAATCTAGACTTCTATAACTTATTAGCCATAATTGCTGTCGGGGCGACAAGTCACCTATAACGCTGATAGAATAAGCCTCATAGCTCTTATGCCTTGTTGATAATTAGGT
>NZ_JAUBRI010000090.1:0-19830 GCF_036701795.1 Microcoleus sp. N9_A1 | reverse complement strand
AAGGTTTCATCCTATTTTACCTCTTGCAAGTCTACCCCCTTGACAATTTGCACTTTTTCTTAACTTGTCACAAATGGCCGCTGCCTCAAAAACTGTCCGCAGTATTGTTAGGAGAGTATTGGCAAGTACCCAGTAGTTCCTCAATAAGTGAAGCTAGGCAGCGAGTTGGATGTAGAGTAATCACTCAGTTATTTGAGCAAGTAGTTCATCCAATGGCTTCACCACTTTCCTGATGGGGCTTTTTTGGGTGGATTACGAGTCATGGCAGTAGATGGAACAGTGATAGATGTCCCAGATAGTCCAGCCCCAGCCGCGAGTTTTTGGGTATCCAGGAACACGCCCTGGGACTAAAGCAGCTTTTCCAAAAGTAAGATTAGTGCTGCTGGTAGAAACAGGAACTCATCTAATTATTGATGCGTTGATGTCTCCATATCGGATTGGGGAGCGGGTTCGGGTTCAAAAACTCCTCCGGTCAGTAACTGCGTGAATGCTGCTGATGTGGGACGCGTGGATTGCACTCTTATAAAATGGTCAATGCGACACTTAAACAATCTTGTCACTACTTAGGTCGATTACCTGCCAATGTCAAATTCGAGGTCGAACAAGTGTTATAAGATGGCTCCTATTTAAGTTGGATAAATCCAAATGGTAAATCCCGCACCGCAAGGTGCAGTAAAGATTCAAGTCAGAATCATTGAGTACACAATTGATTCGGATTCGGAGCCAAGAACTTATCGTCTGATTACCAGTTTGATGGATGTAACGGTTTTTCCAGCTTTATTATTAGCAGCAGAATACCACCAACGATGGGAAATCGAAAGTACCATTGATGAACTTAAAACTCATCTTTTAGGTCGCAAAACTCCCATTCGTTCTCTCAAGCAAGAGTGAAGTTGTTCAAGAAATTTATGGCTGGCTACTCGGACATTGGTGCATCCGTTGTTTAATGTTTCAAGCGGCAGAAACAGCGGGAATTTCACCGTTACGGATTGGTTTTACTGGTACTCTGAATGTGATGGGGCAATTCCTAATTTTCAAAATATTGAACAATCTTAACTATCCCCTTTTTTTTCAAGGGCTGATTCGCGACATTTTGGATGAAAAGATCCCAAAACGTCAGGGTCGAAATAACCCCCGCGTTGTTAAAAAACCTCGCTCCAAGTTTTTGTCCAAAAAACCTTTTCATAAAGGTACTGGTACTCAGCGCCAGGAGCTTCATTTTTCTATTCTCAGTAATGCTTAGACCTTAACCGAGAAGTATTGGGATGTAATTGAAGATCATCCTGATTTTCACTTTTCCTCCGTCTAGAGTGAGAAAAAAGCGATAGTTTTAATTATCGAGCTGTGTAAAATATTTAAATCTCAACTATCAATTAAAAAAGAGCGGTGGCTAACAACAGCCACCGCCCTCAAGATAGTATTGCGCTATCTAAGTCTGTGCTTACGCAGGAAGCAAGACTGAATCAATAATGTGGATGACACCATTATCAGCAGCAACATCGGCTGTTGTAACGGTAGAATCATTGATTTTGACGCCATTGGAAGCATCAATTTTAACTTCTGAGCCTTCAACTGTCTTCGCAGATTTCAGTTTGACCACATCAGCGGCCATAACTTTGCCAGAAACGACATGATAAGTCAAGATTTTTTTGAGCTTAGGAATGTCCTTAAGCAGTGAGTCTACAGTACCTGCGGGAAGCTTAGCAAAAGCTTCGTCTGTAGGAGCGAAAACTGTGAAAGGGCCAGCGCCTTTGAGAGTATCTACTAAACCAGCGGCTTGGACGGCAGCAACTAGGGTAGTAAAAGAGCCTGCCGAAACGGCGGTATCAACGATGTCAGCCAAGTGAGTCACCTAGTTTTTGTAATCTGTAAATCACTATAACGCTAAAAAGTTAATTTAGCTACATTAATTTTTTCTCTGGTTCTGTCTGGTTTTGTGATATTTAAGATAGCAATTTTTTTATTTAACTCATTTCAGAAAATACCTATCTAAAGGTAGACAAAAGCTCTCCGTTTTTACTGTATTTTAATTGAGCAGTGTAATCCTCAATACATTAGTAAAAGGCTCGCCCCTGCAGGGTGTTGAAAGTAAACACAGGGGCGATGGCGTTCCGCCCCGCCAGCTACGACATTTTGATTAACTTGGCAAACATTCCACATCCAGCACAGCGCTAATGCACAACAAAAGCCCGCCACCCCGACTGATGGCAACAGTTTGGGAAATCCCGATCTAAACTGTTAACAACCATTAACTAACGGACGGGTGACATGAGATACAAACTACTAGGTCACAGCGGACTTCGCGTTTCCGAAATCTGCCTCGGAACCATGACTTTTGGGGAAGAGTGGGGTTGGGGGAGCTCCTACGACGAAAGCCGTAAAATGTTCGACGCCTTTGCAGAAGCGGGCGGCAATTTCATTGATACCGCGAATCTCTACACCAACGGTACTAGCGAAAAATATGTCGGTGAGTTCATCGCAGCCGATCGCGAAAAATGGGTAGTTGCCACTAAGTATAGCCTCAACATGAAGAATGGCGAAATCAACGGTTTCGGCAACCACCGCAAAAATATGGTGCAAGCAGTAGAGGCCAGTTTGAAGCGGCTGCAAGTTGAATACATAGATTTGCTGTGGCTGCACGCTTGGGATTTTACGACACCAGTCGAAGAAGTGATGCGCGCTTTTGATGATTTGGTGCGCGCCGGCAAAATTCTTTATATCGGCATTTCCGATACGCCGGCTTGGATTATTTCTCAAGCAAATACGATCGCCAATCTGCGCGGTTGGACACCATTTATCGGCTTGCAAATCGAGTATTCTTTAAAAGAGCGAACTCCAGAACGGGACTTGATCCCTATGGCCAAAGCCTTTGATATTGGCGTCACAGCTTGGAGTCCTCTAGCAGCCGGTTTGCTGACAGGAAAATACAACACTTCAGAAACAGCCAGTGAAGCTAAACGGCTGAATTCACCTGAATCGGGAAAAATTAACGAACGAGACCTCAAAATTGCTGACGAAGTTAGCAAAATAGCAGCCGAAATTGGCAAACCTGCTTCTCAAGTAGCGCTAAATTGGCTGATCCAACAGCCAGTCGAAGTTATTCCGATTGTGGGTTCGCGCAAACTCTCGCAACTTCAGGAAAATCTCGCTTGTTTGGAGTTTGAATTAACTCCCGAACAAATGCAGCAGTTAGACAAAGTAAGTGCAATTGAATTGGGTTTTCCTCACGATTTCTTAAAGAGTTCCACGGTGCAAGATTTTGCCTTTGGAGGAGGAATCGCCAAGATTGACAGCCGCCGACTATAAAATAGCAGCAATTTTAGAGTCGCGGATTTAGGTGGATATTTTGCCTTTGATTGCAGATATCGGCGAACCAGCCCTTAGAGGGATGATTGACATTTGTGCTGTGGGCGCGAGGTTAAACTGACGCCCACAGCGCCAATGTCATCATCTTGGTTTCTTCCCACAGACTCGCGCAAAATCTTAGGTTTATCGTTGCGGTTGCCTGGTTTCTTTGGTATTGTTGAGACAGGTACTCTTAGGTGAGTTTAACCTCACTGCATAAACTGTCAATTGTTAATCTATCGGAAGTCAGAAATCTCTGGCGCGACTTGGTATATTAGGATACAAATTTTTCAAATTAGCGATCGGATGAGTTAAAAAAAGCAAGGTTTGTCAAATCAAAAAGCAACATAAGCTTAATGGCAAATTTTCTATCATCTCCAAATAAAGCAATAAAACTCGCTCTTTTTTCACCCCGTACCTGCCAGTTAAGAGTCATTTTACAAGGTCGATCGGCATTTTAACGGCTTTGGAAGCCAGCGTGTAAGCTAGGTGTGTCCTGAGAGAGAACTCATCCTTCAGATAGAAGTAATCGCAGAAAAACCGGGTTATATTTAACAACAATAGCAAGTCAAACCATATTAACTTATCTCCAAGTTTCAATTTTGAAAAAAGCAGATAAGCCTGTTTTTTCCGCAGCTAAACAGTTTCTTTGTTTGGTTCAATGAATGCGGCGCTTGCTCGTCAATAAAATTTCTCAGATTGAGGCTTGCAACTTTCAGTAAGACACTGCTGAGAAATATATCCTATTGACAACTTTTAACGGACAAATTTTCCTTGACAAATTCCAGAGGCTAATATGTCGCCCCCAGAAAACTCAGTAAACAATAATTATAGCAATAACGATCGAGCATGGGAGATCCGATTTACATCTATAGATACAGCCAAATCGCCCTCTCAATTCGCTGCGTCGCCCGCATTGCGCGCCAACTTATCAACAACTGAGGCTGTAAATGTACCAGATTTAGTTTGCCTGTCTCATTTGCGGTGGAATTTTGTCTATCAGCGTCCGCAACATCTCTTGAGTCGCTGTGCCAAAACTCGTCGTGTATTCTTTCTAGAAGAACCTGTGTTTAGCGCGGCTAGAGATTGGTGGCTTGATGTCAGCATCCACGAAAGCGGAGTCTGGGTAATAGTACCGCACCTGAGCGAAGGAACCAGCGAAGCAACAGCACAAACTGCTCAGCAGGCAATGCTAGATGATTTGTTGAGAGCGGCAGACATTAGCCAGTATATCCTCTGGTATTACACACCAATGGCTGTCAGTTTCACCAACCACTTAAAGCCGCTAGCTGTAGTCTATGACTGCATGGATGAACTGTCAGCATTCCAAGGCGCGCACCCCGATTTAAAAGCCAATGAAAACCAATTATTAAAGCGCGCTAGCGTAGTATTTACCGGGGGACACAATTTATACGAAGCCAAACAGCACCAGCACCCAAACATTCACCCCTTCCCCAGCAGCATCGAAAAAGAACACTTTGCTAAAGCCAGGAATCTTTCAGAAGAACCGGCGGATCAAAAAAACATCCCTCACCCGCGTTTGGGATTTTATGGCGTCATAGACGAACGCATGGATATCGAACTGCTAGCGGGCCTTGCGGAAGCAAAGCCGGACTGGCATTTAGTCATCATTGGCCCGGTGGTGAAAATCGATCCGGCAACTCTGCCAACTCACCCAAATATCCACTATCTCGGTGGCAAATCTTATCAAGAACTGCCAGCGTATCTTGGCGGGTGGGATATCGCCACGCTGCCTTTTGCGATTAACGAATCGACTAAGTTTATTAGTCCCACGAAAACTCCAGAATACCTCGCTGCCGGCAAACCGGTGATTTCTACTCCTATCCGCGACGTGGTGCGGCCCTACGGAGAAAACGGCTTGGTTCGGATTGCTAGCAATTCTGAAGAATTCGTTGCTTGTGGTGAAGAAATCCTCAGCGAAAGTTCGGACGTTCGCACCAAGTGGCTGAGCGAAGTAGACGCCTTTTTAGCAGACAATTCTTGGGACAATACCTGGGGCGAAATGCTGGGGTTGATCGAAAGTGCGATCGAAGGCACAAGGCAGAAAGCAGAAGGCAGGATGAAAGTTTTAAGTTAGGAAGGTGGAGGTTTAAGTTAAAGAGTTACCAATGTACGCATTCAAAACTTAACACTCAACACTCATCGCTTTGTTTTCAATTAGAAATTACCCATTACCTTACTAAAAATCAGAGGTGTTTTAATGTTTGACTATTTAATTGTCGGTGCAGGATTTGCAGGTAGCGTCATTGCCGAAAGACTAGCAAATGAAGCCGGAAAAACAGTCCTGATAATTGATACCCGCAACCACATCGGCGGCAACGCATACGATCACTACGACAACCACGGCATCCTCGTACACAAATACGGCCCCCACATTTTTCACACCAATTCGCGCCCCGTTTTTGAGTATCTTTCGCGCTTCACCGAGTGGCGGCCCTACGAACACCGCGTGCTCGCCAGCGTTGACGGTCAACTGCTGCCAATTCCCATCAATCTCAACACCGTCAACCAACTTTACGGACTGAATCTCACCTCATTTGAAGTAGAAGATTTCTTCGCGAAAGTAGCAGAACCCAAGGATTACATTCGCACTTCCGAAGATGTCGTTGTCAGCAAAGTCGGCCGCGAACTTTACGAGAAATTCTTCCGCAACTACACCCGCAAACAGTGGGGAATGGATCCGTCGGAACTCGACAACTCAGTGATTGCGCGGGTACCCACTCGCACTAACCGGGACGATCGCTATTTTACCGATACCTATCAAGCAATGCCGCTGCACGGCTACACTCGGATGTTTGAAAAGATGCTTTCTCACCCAAACATCAAGGTGATGCTGAATACCGACTACCGGGAGATTGAGGGCTTTATCCCTTACGGGGAAATGATTTATACCGGGCCTGTCGATTCCTATTTCAATTATTGCTACGGCAAACTTCCTTACCGTTCCTTGGAATTCAAGCACGAAACGCTGAACGTACCCGTACACCAAACAGCACCGGTGGTAAATTACCCCAACGAGCATTTATATACTCGCTGCACGGAGTTTAAATACCTCACCGGACAAGAGCATCTAAAAACGAGCATTGTCTACGAATATCCCCAAGCTGAGGGAGACCCTTACTACCCAGTCCCGCGTCCAGAAAATGCCGAAATTTACAAGAAATATAAGGCTTTGGCTGATGCAACTCCGGGAGTTTCTTTCGTGGGAAGGCTGGCGACTTACAGGTATTACAACATGGATCAAGTGGTCGCTCAAGCTCTGACAACTTACACTCAAATTACTACCAAGCCGGTGATTGAATTGGTAGAAAATGTTAACGCTTCTGCCTCTAATGTCAGCTCCTCCAATGGAGTTGCCCATCGCCCAGGCGCAGCTTCTCTAGAAGTCGCTGCTATCAACAACGGCAACAGCCACGGCAACGGCAACGGCAAATCTGCTACCAAGTAGCTGGAAGCTGCTAGTTACGGGTAAAAAGGTAAGGTGCCCACAGAGCACCTTACTCGGTTTTCATCATAAGTTATTTAATAATTCAAACAAGCATTGAGGTAAAAATGAACGTTCTAGTGAAAATTGTTTTGTCTCATGAGGTTTTAGAAATTTCTCAATTTGCTCAGTTTCAGAAAGAAATACAGCGCCTCATTGAAAGCGGTGGCAAAATTCTGATGCTGGATTTCTCTAAAATAAATTTCCTGAAAAATTCCGAGTTAATGGCTGTAGTGGCGATCGTGAAATTAGTTAGAGACAGCGAATGTATACTTTTGATCTCTGCCATGAGCGAACAAGTTAGAATTCTCTTTGAACTCACGGGACTACAGCAAATATTTCATTGTTTGCCGTTTGCAGAAGAATTTTCTCTCAAAACTGAGCTAACTGAACCTTTAGGAGGTTTGCAAAGTCTTGCTAGCTAGAAGGAGAGGGGGAGAGGGGGGAGAGGGGGGGATAGGAAAAATCTTCCTGGTTTTTTCTTCTTTCTTATGATTAATGAGTTCAGCATAAGACAGCCTTTAGATGAGGCTGTTTTACTTTGCTAAACTTTTACAAATTAATCAGCAAAAAACTTGTCAAAGTCGGGGTAATTGTCGCTAACCTATAAATATAACTTTGGGTAGATGTGCCGATGAGTTGGTTAGGTAGAGAAATTGAAAATTGCGAAATAGAAGAGTCTGCAACTCTTGATAGTAAGGTGACAGTTCAAGGACGGAAAACAGGTTATCCGCGCCCACAACTGCGCCGGAGCAACTGGATTTGCCTCAATGGTCAGTGGCGGTTTGCTTACGATGACGCGGGGCACTGCGTGCAGCCGATCGATATTTCTGAGTGGACTCACACTATAGAAGTGCCGTTTGCTCCCGAATCGGCAAAAAGCGGGATCGGTGACACGAATTTTCACGCCAACTGCTGGTACGAACGCGAATTTGACTTACCCCACACAGAAAGCAGAGTGCTGCTGCACTTCGGGGCCGTAGACTACCGCGCCCGCGTCTGGGTGAACGGTCAGTTTGTGATCGAACACCAAGGCGGACACACTCCTTTTACCGCAGACATTACAGCAGTTTTGAACCTCAGCGGGCCGCAGCGGGTGACAGTCTGGGCCCAGGACGACCCGCAAGATTTGGAGAAACCGCGCGGCAAGCAAGACTGGCAAATAGAGCCCCACAGTATTTGGTATCCGCGCACGACCGGTATTTGGCAGACAGTCTGGGTAGAATTGGTGCCTCACACTTATATCGAGCGCATCCGCTGGACTCCCCAGTTTGAACGCTGGGAAATCGGTTTTGAAGCGTTTGTCGCGGGCGATCGCCAGTCGGGAATTCAGATTAAAGTTAAACTGTCGATCGGCTGCTTAATGCTTGTCAACGACACCTACGAAGTCATCAACGGCGAAATCCACCGCCGCATCGCCCTCTCAGACCCGGGTATCGACGACTACCGCAACGAATTGCTGTGGAGTCCCGAAAAACCGACGCTAATTAATGCTCAAGTGCAGTTGTGGGCCGGCGGCAAACTACTCGACGAGGTTAAATCTTATACCGCCATGCGGACGGTCAGCATCCAGCGCGATCGCTTCATGCTCAACGGCCGCCCCTACTATTTGCGACTGGTGCTCGACCAAGGTTACTGGCCCGACACCATGATGACTGCCCCCTCCGACGAAGCTTTGCGCCACGATGTCGAATTAGTCAAAGCAATGGGTTTCAACGGCGTCCGCAAGCACCAAAAAATCGAAGATCCGCGCTTTTTGTACTGGGCCGACGTGCTGGGGCTCCTAGTTTGGGAAGAAATGCCCAGCGCCTACCGCTTCACTCCCAAAGCCGTTGAACGGCTGACGCGGGAGTGGACGGAAGTCATCGACCGCGACGCCAGCCACCCCTGTATCGTAGTCTGGGTGCCGTTCAACGAATCCTGGGGAGTTCCGAATTTAGTCGAAGCCGCAGCCCACCGCAACTACGTGCAAGCGCTGTATTTCTTGACAAAAACCCTCGATCCGACTCGCCCCGTCATCGGTAACGACGGCTGGGAAAGCATCGATACCGACATCCTGGCGATTCACGACTACGACAACAACCCGCAAACCCTAGCCAAGCGCTACGGGCCCGAAGTGCAGCTAGCCGATTTGTTCGATCGCGGGCGTCCGGGAGGGCGCATCCTCACCCTCGACGGACACCCGCACCAAGGACAGCCGATGATGCTGACAGAATTCGGTGGCATCGCCTGCGCCGGCCGCGAAAACCCGGATTTTCACAGAGTTTGGGGCTACGTGCGCGCGTCGGACACGCAGGAACTGCAAAGGCGCTACACCGCGCTGCTGAAGGTGGTAAACCGAGTGGAAATGTTCAGCGGATTTTGCTATACACAGTTAACCGATACTTTCCAAGAAGCTAACGGTTTGCTGTATGCCGATCGCACTCCCAAATTTCCCCTAGAGGTGATGGCGGCGGCAACTCTCGGCTGGGATATTCCCGAAGAAAGTTCACAGCCCCAAGCTATTACTCAATGCTAAATACACTACAAACCAAAATTTCGTTTGTAGTGAGGAATGCAAGTCCTTTCTTAAATATCCGAAAGGATTGAAGTCCTCACTACAAACCAAAATACCGTTTGTAGTGAGGAATGCAAGTCCTTTTTTAGGAATATTTAAGGACTAAAGTCCCTACTACGAACCTTAAAACCTCGCTGTCAACTGTCAACTGTCAACTGTCAACTGTTTAATCATGTTTCAAAGTTTTTTCATGGGCGGTTTTGAATGTTCCACCCACAAATTGCGATCGGGAAAACGCCTCGATGTCACAGCCGCCACCGGTCACGATAAATTTGCAGCAGCCGACTACCAACGCTTGCAGCAGCAAGGCATTTACACAGTCCGCGAAGGCCTCCGCTGGCACTTAATTGAACAGTCGCCCGGAAAATATGATTTTTCCAGTTCCCTGCCAATCATCCGGGCCGCCCGCGACATGAAAATGCAGGTAATTTGGGATTTGTTTCACTACGGCTGGCCAGACGATATTGATATTTTCAGTCCCGAATTTGTGTCCAGGTTTGCAAACATGGTGCGCGCTTTTATGGAAGTGCTAACTAAGGAAACAGACCAAACACCTTTTGTAACACCTGTAAATGAAATTTCATTTATTGCTTGGGCAGGTGGCGATGTCGCTTATATCAATCCGTTTGCAAAAGGGCGGGGAGACGAACTGAAAATTCAGCTAATCAAAGCTGCGATCGCAGCGATAGAATCAGTTTGGGAAGTCAATCCCAATACCCGCATCGTTCAAATCGACCCCGTAATTAACATTATTGCCGATCCTGACCGACCGGAGGATCGGGACGCGGCGGAAGGTTATCGCTTGTCTCAATATCAAGCTTGGGATATGTTGGCGGGACGTTTTCGCCCGGAACTTGGCGGCAAGGAAAAATATCTCGATATTATTGGGGTGAATTATTACGATCGCAATCAGTGGATTCACAATGAAGATCCGATGAAATACACTGACAAGCTGTACCGCCCGTTTCGCGAACTGCTGCAAGAAGTTTTCGATCGCTACGGCCGCCCCTTGTTCATAGCAGAAACAGGCACTGAAGACGATTTTAGACCTGTCTGGTTTAATTATGTGTGTACTGAGGTAGTGGCTGCCATGAAAGCAGGAGTTCCGATAGAGGGAATCTGCTTGTATCCGATTGTTAACCATCCGGGTTGGGACGACGACAGGCACTGTTACAATGGTTTGTGGGATTATTGCGATGAAAAGGGCGATCGGGAAATTTACCAGCCTTTGGCGGATGAATTGCAGTTTCAAAGGCAGCAGATTGAACCGTTGCTGAAGTCGCAGAATTGACAATCGGGGCGATCGGCGATTTAAAAATAGGCGATTTCAATCGGCGATTGAAATCGCTTCTATACAAACGAAGTCCGCCTTCGCGGACTAAGAGATTGAGGGATTTTTAAGCCGGATTTGATGTTGGATATAAAGGGGCGATCGATCTTCTATTTCCTGGGAGGAATGAGGGGCGATCGCTTCTGAGTTAGGACTTACGCACAGACACTATCTGTAGGGCGATGCACAATCTTTAATTTTATCCTCTTTGGTAAAGTGAACTAAACTTAGATTGAGAAAATTCTCCATTTTCCACAAAGTATTGAAGAACTGGACGAAGTTCTTGAAGTTCTGATTTAGTCAAAGAACCGCGAACACCCATTTCAATAGCACCTAAAATTCTGTTTATTGTTAAAGTTTGCGTGTGAATGTCATTATTTGGTACGGTCTTTTTCATTTGTTCACTATGAAGTTCATGGCGGGTAGCCTTTAGTTTAGCTATCATATCTTCACGACTCAAGCCTTCCAGTTGTTTGAGTATAGATGTAATTGTCATATTCTAAAATCTCCTGTTCTTTAGCAAATGAAATCAATTGAATTTTTTAGAATTATAGGGCCTTCTAAAACTCCCATTCATAATCTGGATCGTCAAGGGCTGTTCTGACAGATGTCAAATTAGCAAGGTCTTTGAAAGGACTAGACTTAGCTATTTCGGTAATTGAAGTCATGGTTAAAGCTAACTGGTTATTATCACCGATTGCTATTGCCTCATCGACCTTTTCAAACAGAAATTTGAAATTATTAGCACGTTCATCAAACGAACATTCAAGATACTCGATCAAAGCATCGCGTTTTGCTTGAATGTCGGCAATTGTTGCTTTTTCCCAAGCTTCTATACCACGCCGTTTAGTCTGTTCTTGCTCTGCAACTATTTTGTATTCGGTGTAAGCTTCAACAACATCGCGGAAGCACTCAGCAGCCGAGCCGGGATTAAAGATTTCTACAGGAACTTTTTTAGCTCTCATTTCTATTGGCCTGGTAAAATTCGATATTTCAACAGAACAGAATCCTAAAACACCCGCGTCTGCCACCAAGGAGTATTCTTAATTTCCTTCTGAAGATTGCGGACTTCTTTTTGAAGATTTCGGACTTCATCCATCATGGATTCTTTGCGAAAGAGGCTGATAGCTTTCTGAAAATCTGCTACGGCTTCCTCTCTTTTTGCCTTTTCTCTGCGTATAGAACCCCTTTTAACGTAGGCATAAGCATTGTCTGGCTCTATTTTGATGACCTGATTGTAGTCGGCAAGAGCTCCCCGCTTGTCTCCCTTTTCATGGCGGACGCATCCCCGATGAAAATAAGCATCTGTACAGTTTGGTTCTATCTTGATGACTTGATTGTAGTCAGCCATTGCACTATCATAATCCTTGTTTGCTACGTGTGCATGACCGCGATACAAATAATTAACTGCTTCATTAGGGCTAAGCTTTATAACCTGAGTGAAATCGGCAATAGCTCCTTTATAATTCTTTACTTGGGCGCGAGCATAACCCCGCTGAAAATACAGGTTAACATCATTAGGTTTAGTTTTGATAACTTGAGTGAAGTCAGCAATGGCTTTTTTGTAATGTTCTAGCTCAACAAGTAAACAGCCCCGCGTGAAGTAGGCATCGACACAGTTAGGGTCAAGTTTGATAACTTGAGTATAATCAGCAATGGCACTCTCATAATCCTCTAGTTCAGTATATGCTAAACCACGACAGTAGTAGGCATTCACATTACTAGGATCGATAGTGATAACTTGAGTGAAGTCAGCAATAGCTTCTTTGTAATTTTTTAGTTCGCTGTAGGCACTTCCTCGTATTAAGTGGATATCCGCATTGCCGGGAGCGAGTTTGATGACTTGGGTATAGTCGGCAATTGCCTTGCTATAATCATTTTTAGCGACGTAAATGTTACCTCGATTGCGGTAAGCATCTACATAGCTAGGATCGAGCTGGATAGTTTTAGTGTAATCTGAAATTGCTCCTGCATAATTGTGCTGTTCATCGAGAATACAGCCGCGCACAAAGTAGGCATAAACATTTTGAGAATTGAGTTCGATCGCTTTCGTAAAATCTTCAATAGCGGCCCCGTACTGTCCACTCTCAAGCTTTTCTATTCCTCGGTTAAAAAAGTCTTCATCGCTCTTGAAGAAATCAAAAAATCCTGTAATTCCCTTAGATACGCCTTTGCCTACATTCTTAACGGTAGATTCTGCTGTGACACCAGCCATTGCTACGCCTTTGCCTACATTCTTAACTGTAGATTCTGCTGTGGCACCAGCCATTGCACCGCCCAATATGATTAAAGGAATAGCCAGAGGCCCTAGAGCAGCCGCACCCAAAGTTACACCAGCCGCAAGTGCTGCACCTCCTCCTACAACTGCACCCGCTTGGTTTTCTTTTGTGAAGTCATTCTCAGTACATACCGTATGTAAATCACCAACATTTCCTAAAATTTCCCAAGGATTCATTGCAACCTCCTTATTTTTAAGTAGTAAGGTGGGAAATGCCCACCCTACAAATAGATTTTCTGCGTAAGTCTTGAGACTACTTGGATCGTGATTTCTATTTCCCTGGTAAAATCCGATATTTCTCCAAAACCTTCACAGTACCGAGGTTAAGCTTACCGTCATTATTTAAGACAGGAGTTTTCAACATTTCTACAAGTCCCTTCATCAGAAGGCCTACCTGTTGGAACTTCTCAGCATCCCTCTTAGCATCAAAAGGCTGAGATTCTAGTTGACTCAAACCTTCAACAGCACGAGTGTTCATGGATTCAAACACTCCTCTCAACTCAATTATCCGCTGTCTTACCTGTTTGGCAAAGTCCTTAGCAAGTTTCATGTCTGCGATCGCCTTATTGACTTGAGCTTCATGCTCTCGCGCCTTTGTCATCGCTTTCTCGCCTTCACTAGCAGCAAAAAAGCCACCAATCGCCAAAGCTGGTAAAAGGGTGATACCGCCTAGCACAGCAGCACCCAGAGCCATACCGCCCCCACCAGCGGCGATCGCTCCACCGCCAAACCATGCTAAAGTTGCATTCCAAGCAGCCGCTCCACTGAGAGTTGAGATAGCGGTTCCGGTGCTTGCAGCTCCTAGTGTAGTAACAGCACCAATAGCACCGCCGTAACCTGCTGCGGCTGCTCCAGCAGATTTAACGCCAGCCATAAAATATTGTTCTGCTCCTACCGCCGCAGCTTTGTACTCCTTCATCTGCTGAACTGAAAAATCCATCCCTTCTAAAAGCCGCTTTTCACTTTCTGAAGCCTTCCGACCAGTATTTTCAAGGAAGGTAACAAAGCGCTTAATTGTGCTTCTTATGACATTCAGTTGCAGTTGACCGTACTCTTCGGCTAATCTGTTTGTGGCTGCTTCTTCTCTTTTCAAATCTTCAACCGCACGCTCGAATCGCTTTTGAGCTTCCTGGGCAAGTTCATTAGCTTTCTGACCTGGATACAATGAAGGCATAAAATACTCCTAAGTCTGATTTCTCGACATCTTAAAAACAGAGGATTTTTTAGATACTTTGGCTTAATAACTCTGTGCTGGAGAAAACTCTACGCGGCAAGAAGTGAGCCTTGCCAGAATTTCCTGTGTAAAATTAATCACGATCCTGCTTTCCCTGATCTTAACCTAACCACCTTTAACAAAGAAACTAATAAGCATTAGGAATCGTGTTAGACTTTGATTATAAAAAATCCAGAAACCTATCCCCTGCAATGGCATCCTCTAACGATCGCTTCCCCGAAGCTGCCCGCGACTGGGACTTAGAAACTCTTTACACAGACCTAGCCTCCGCCAAGGGAAAGCGGCTCACGCCCACAGAGAAACAACATCTACGGGGTCTACTCTGTGGCTACAGTCCCGCCGAAATTGCCGAAAGACTCAGTAAAAACCCCAAGGGGATTGCCGTAGATTTCTGTAATACTTTATACCAATATGTAAAAAATCTTGTAGGTAAAGCGGATGAAAAGGTAGAAAACTGGAGGAAGATTTGTGAATGGCTGGAGGACGCAGGATATAAAACTCAGCCGTCTTCTGAACCTGAATCAGGTGATTGTTTATCCGCAAAAATTATAATAAAAAAAGCAAATGTAGTTCTTGAGAAAAATCAAATCATAGTTGATATAAACCTGCGAATCGTAGCTTCCTCACCTTCAGAAATTCCCATTATAGAAAAGTTTGATATCAATGGCAATGGTGCAAACTAACGAAAAGGCGATCGCACTGAGATGTTGCACCATTCTCAATTACTTGTTTATGAACAGGCAAGATGCCTGTTCCACAAGAAAATTCACTCTTTGTGGAACAGGCATCTTGCCTGTTCTTGAGAATGGTGCAAGATGTGCGATCAAATCAGCTTAATGTTAAACCGAATAGCAATAAGGGCGGGCAAAATGCCCACCCCACATACTAGATATCAATTTGATATCAGACTTAAATTTTCAATACCCCCAGGGGAATTCGAATCCCCGTCGCATCCGTGAAAGGGATGTGTCCTAGGCCTCTAGACGATGGGGGCGCGTCGTTGCGTTTGCTTGTGTTCCGCACCTTTATTACCTTAACTAATCTTTCCCAATCTGTCAACTACTTTGCGAAACTTTTTTTTCTACTCGTCCCAAAGCACGTCACAGTAGGCTTTGAGGATGGCGGCGCAATTGCCGATCGCCCCGAGATGAGCAATTTCAAAGCCGTGGGTGTTCTGGGTGGGGAAAGCCAAACAAGCGGCGCGGGCTACGTGGCCGAACTTCATGGCGATCGAAGCATCGCTCCCAAAACCGCTAATTACCGCCAACTGCACCTCTACATCGGCGGCTGCTGCGGCTGCGCGCAATTGGGCGTTCAATCCTTCATCGTAGACTCCGTAGCCGTCCTGAACCAGCAAAACCGGGTTTTCGCTGTCACGAATCGGGTATTCCGGCGCCAGAGGGCAAATTTCCAAAGCGATCAGCGCGTCCAACGGCTGGCGCTGCGTGAAATACAAAGCTCCGATCGCCCCAACCTCCTCCTTCGCCGACGCTACCAAATAAACATTCACCGCAGGCTCTTTCAAACATTCCGCCAGAGCCAGCAAAATCGCCACTGAAGCCTTGTTGTCCAGAGTGTAGCTCGCGATCCAATCCTTCAAACGCAGCGGGCGCTTGCGGTGTTTTCCCACCACCATCCGCGTGCCCGGTCGAATTCCGGCCTCGGCTAATTCCTCGGCGGTACACTTAGTTTCGATCCAGGCATTTTCCCACTTTAAAGAAACATCTTCCTGCTGAGCTTTCTGAGGAGATTCGTGAGAAACATGGCGGGAACCGAAGCTGAGAATGCCGCTAATTGTTTGCTTGTCTCCGAGCAAATCCACCACGCCTTCGCCGTAAACCCAAGGAAACGAGCCCCCCAATCTGCGGACTTCCACGCGGCCACTCTCGCCTATTGTTTTAACTAGGGCGCCAATTTCGTCTTTGTGGGCGGTAATGGCGATCGACTTTTCGGGATTGCGACCCTTAATTAGGGCGATCGCATTGTCCGCGCGATCGACCCAAGCATTCACTCCCAGGGCGGCGAATTTTTCCATCAACCGCTGGTTAATTTCCGATTCCGCACCGCTGGGTGAGTGCAGCATTACTAATTCTTCGATTGTTTGGAATAGGCGATCGAACTCTAACATTTTTTATTTTCGTTTTTAGGAGCGAATTTTGACGACATATATTAAAGCACATTTACCTACTATTTCCCCGGCGGTACACTTAGTTTTAATTCAGGCATTTTCCCACTTGAAAGAAACATCTTCCTGCTGAGCTTTTTGAGGAGCGTAGGAATGAAGCAATTGGAGGCAGCAAAGGGCCATTGAGTAACAAGATTCATGCGAGCGCGTGGATGCGTTGGGCAATCCGTTGGGGTTTCACCTCACCCCCCGACAAACTGGTGACGCGAGTAGGAGGCGAGCAACTGCAGCCATTACTGGTGGCGGATACACTGCTGGCTAACAAGGGCTATGATCCAGATCAGCGTGTGATTGACCGCCTCAATGCCGAGGGGAAGACCACCGTGATTTCACCTCGCCGCAATTGCAATACCCTGGAAACTTACTATGCTCAATTGTACAAAGCCCGTCATTTGATGGAGAACTTTCCCCCCCCAAGTTCAAGCAGTATCAGGCAATCGCGACGCGCTGTCACCCTAGGGCGGTGAACTTTCCGGCGTGCGATTCTTCTGGCTGCTGCGGTCATCTGGTTGAATTGATGACACCCCCTAAATTAACTTGACAGTGCCGTAAACTAATATGCCTGACCTCTTGAGCACCTTCTTTTCTAATAATTTCATTCCTCACGGGCATTGTTACCTCTGGAAACCGGGGTTAGTCTGGCTGCACATAACGTCCGATGCCTTGACTACCCTCGCTTATTACTCGGTGGCGGTTGCCATTGTTTACTTTACAAATGAACGTAAGGATCTGCCTGCCCACACGGTGACGCTGCTGGTGGGTTTCTTTTTTATCTTTGCCTTATGTGGCACGACGCACCTGATGGAAGTAGTGACACTTTGGCACCCTATATACTGGGTGTCAGGACTGATCAAAGCTGTCACTGGTGTTTGGTCTTTCTATACGTTCACCTTTTTACTGATTCCCTTAATTCCAGTGGCGCTTGATGCGCCAAGTCCAGCCCAACTCGCCCTTACAAACCAGGAACTAGAAGAGAGTCGCCGCCGTATCCAGGCGATTAATGTGGAGCTAGAGCAACGGGTGCAAGAACGCACTGCCCAACTGGAAGCGTCTAATCGCACCAAAGACGAATTATTGATGCGTGAACAAATAATTCGGGCAGACGCTGAGGCAGCCAACCGTGCCAAGGATGAGTTTCTCTCGATTCTTTCTCATGAACTCAGAACTCCTCTCAACGCGATCTTAGGATGGTCAGCGATGTTACGGCAGCGAACCCTGAGTGAGGATAAGATCCTGCGGGCTTTGGAGACGATCGAGCGAAACGCGAAGTCTCAAGCCCAGCTCATCGAAGACATCCTCGATGTTTCTCGCATCATCACGGGTAAACTGCGCCTCCGAGTCCGTCCTGTCAACCTCGTGCCGGTGATTGAATCGGCGATTGAGTCTGTACACTTGGCGGCTGAGGCAAAGTCAATTCGCCTGCAAAGCGTGCTCGATTCTGAAGTTGGCCCGCTGTTGGGTGATGCCGATAGGTTGCAGCAAGTTGTGTGGAATCTACTTTCTAACGCCCTAAAATTTACGCCTAAAGACGGGCGAGTCCAGATTCGTTTGCAGCGGGTTAATTCCCATATTGAAATTACTGTCAGCGACACTGGAGCAGGCATCAGCTCGGATTTTCTACCGTTTGTCTTCGATCGCTTCAGCCAACACGACAGCACGACTACTCGCAGTTATGGGGGGTTGGGTTTAGGGTTAGCCATTGTGCGTCAATTAGTTGAATTACATGGCGGGACTGTAACGGTAGTGAGTCCAGGGATAGGACAGGGGACGACCTTTACAGTCAAACTGCCCGTGATGATTATCCATCTACCACCCAGCGATCCAGAGCCATTAAACTCGCTCGTCGAGGCGAATGGGAGAATTGAGTCCTCGCCGACCCTTGAAGGCTTACAAATCTTAGTGGTAGAGGACGAGGCTGATGCGCTAGAGTTGCTGAGCACGATTCTGCAAAAGTATGGTGCCGATGTCATCGCTGTTGCTTCGGTCAAGAAGGCCTTGACCATTATCGAAACTGCAAGCGATCGCAGCCCCGATGTTTTAGTGAGCGATATTGGGATGCCGGATGAGGATGGCTACTCCCTGATCCGCAAGTTGCGTCAACTTGAAGCGCAGCGGGGCGGTAGGCTACCCGCGATCGCGCTGACGGCTTATGCCCGGAATGACGATCGTCAGCAGGCACTATTAGCAGGTTTTCAGATGCATTTGACCAAACCCGTAGATGCTGCTGAGTTAGTGGCGGTGGTGGCGAGCCTCACCGGACGTACAAGCAGGTGCTAAAACCCAGGTGTTCAAGAACAAATGTTGTGTTTGAGAATAATCGGCGGAGTTGCTGAACTAGGGTATGATGAAGTTGTCCTCCGAGCGTCAAAAATAACACACATGGCGTTGCTTAATCAGGGTATGAAAAAAATCAGTTGAAAATCCCCAAGCTTTGTCGATACTGGTTTATATGACTGGCATATTTAGCCTTTCATACCGTAAATCAGCAACGCCGAAAAAATCAAGCTAAAATTGCTGATTTTTTGGGTGTCTCCGTAAATAAAGTGTCTCATTTGTGTATTCAGGGATATCCAGACAATCTAGAAACTCTATCCAGATGTGATAATGAATAGAAGTCATAGAAAAGCCACAGATAAATATAGCAATCCTAAATCATTTGTAAATTTCTTACTCCCTCCCCGAACCCGCGGGGAGGGTTGGGGTGGGGTAAAAAATTTATGACTCCTGCAAGGATTGCTATAGATAAAAATCTTATGATAAACTCTAGATCGAAAACCTCAAAATTTAAGATACGAATTTGGAAGATGGATAGCACAAAAATTAGCAACATCTTTATAACATAGTGCTCCAATAAAATTAAGTTAAGCGCCAGTTAGGAGGATATTAAAGCAAAAAAAGTACGTTTACCTTTGGAAAAAATATATTTTAATAACTAAAAAAATCTCCAAAAAGACAGCCTTTAAACACAATATATCCAAATAGTTGGTAGTGCCATGAAGGAAAGGATGGAGTAAACTTAAGCTACTATTAGCGAGAAGTTTTTGCCATTGGTGATATGACAGTAGAAATTAAGTCTTGCCCCAATTGTGGCTCAAAAGAAGTTAGTCGTAACTGTCAGACTCGGCATGGTAAACTTTCACTACAAATGTCGAGAATGTGGTCGTCAATTTGTTCTAAATCCCGCGTGGAAAGCTATTACGAAAGAACAACAGGAGTTAATGCAGCGGATGCTACTTGAACGTATTTCTCAAGCCGGAATTGCTCGGGTATTACAAGTGTCAGAAGATACAGTGCAGCGGTACGTAAATGCCCGAGCTGTTGTTGTTAAGAAGCAAGTGTCGCGGAGTACCAAGCCAAAAAAGCGCCTGAATGTTCAGATGGATGAGTTATGGTCGT
>NZ_JAUBRI010000089.1:0-20106 GCF_036701795.1 Microcoleus sp. N9_A1 | reverse complement strand
TTGGAATCAACACTAGGCAAATCAGAATGCTTGAGAATTGCGTATGAGATGAAAGAAGAATTTAGAGAAATATATGAAACTAATTTGACAGTCAAAAAAGGGCAGAAAAAAATCAAAGAATGGCTAAATTATGCACAAGTATTTTTCAGAGAATCTGCATCAACAATTGAAAATCATTTTGAGGGTATTTGCAACTACTTTCTTAATCGAACAACAAGTGGAGTCATGGAAGGAATCAACAATCGAATTAAGTTGATAATGCGGCAAGGATATGGCTTTTCTAATTTTAATAATTTCAGAAATCGCGTATTAGCTTGTTTTTCTGATTAGATAAAATTATCACCACAAGTTTAGGAGAGCCAATAATTTTATTATAGTCAATCGGTCGGAGAGCATATCAATCGGTAACATAAGCTAGTCCGCCTTTAAATTGCATCTAAAATAATAAAACTATTCTCGGCAGTTGCTCAGAGCAAGGTTAGGAATATACAAGTTAAATACACAACCGCTTAGTCATTAGTCATTAGTTATTAATTGTGTCATTGTTCGTTGTGCGTCGCTTGAAGCTTGGCCTTGTCGCCTTCCAGTCTCTACCTCTAATTCCCGATGCCCGATGCCCGATGCCCGATGCCCGATGCCCAATTCCCAATTCCCAATTCCCAATTCCCTATTAACAATGTCTCGACCAACATTATATATTGCCATCACGAATCACGGATTCGGCCACGCTGTCCGAGTTTCCTCCGTAGCTGCAAAAATTCAAGAATTAAATCCAGATATTTTACTAATTATCACCACAACAGCACCTCGCTGGCTGCTAGAATGTTATATTACTGGCGATTTTATCCTTCGTCCCCGCGCTTTAGATGTGGGTGTCGTGCAAGCTGATAGTTTGCATATGGATAAAGAGGCGACGCTGGAAAAGTTGCGGGAAATTCGGAAAAACCAAAATTCGATAATTGCGGGCGAAGTTAATTTTATTAAGCAAAATCGGGTGGGTTTAGTGTTTGCAGATATTCCTCCTTTGGCTGCGCGAATGGCGGCATCTGCTGGGGTTCCTTGCTGGATGATGAGCAATTTTGGCTGGGATTTTATCTATCGAGATTGGGGCGGGGAGTTTGTAGAAATGGCAGATTGGATTGGTGAATGTTTCGGAAAGTGCGATCGGCTTTTTCGCCTGCCTTTACATGAACCGATGCCAGCTTTTCCAAATATTCAAGATGTCGGCTTGACTGGCGGTAATCCTCGCTACAGTAACGATGAAATTCGGGAAGTATTCGGAATTAAATCACCGCTGGAAAAAACTGTGTTGCTGACTTTTGGCGGGCTGGGTTTAGAAGCAATTCCTTATCACAATCTCCAGCAATTTAGCGATTGGCAATTTATTACTTTTGATGGGGGAGCTCCCGATTTGCCGAATTTGATTAAAGTCAAAAATCAGGAGTTTGCACAATCTTTCCCGATTTTACCGCGCCCGGTTGATATGATGCCTGTCTGCGGGCGCTTGGTTTCTAAACCGGGATACAGCACTTTTTCGGAAGCTTTGCGCTTGGAAATACCTGTTGTTTCTATTATGAGAGATGGTTTTGCGGAAGCTGCGGTGTTGTTGGAGTGGCTGAAAAATTATGCGGAACATCAAGTTGTGACGGCGGCGGAGTTTTTTGAGGGGGATTGGGGGTTTTTGCGACAGCCGCTACATCCGCCGCGTTTGTCGGATAAGTTGGATAAAAATGGTACTGAGGCGATCGCCCAAGCTGTTGTAGACTATTTTAAAGAGGGCGATTAGGATGACGGTGATTCAATAGTTTTGCAAACAGTCTGATTGAATGTTTAAAATATTAGATGTTTGTAGTGAGGACTTCAGTCCTCAAAAAAGAGAGGACTGAAGTCCTCACTACGAACCTTATAATGGTTATTTTACCGGAGATGATATGATTCATCATCAGCAAATACTCAAGATTCAAACTACAGGGAAGTCTCTGTGCAACATCACTCCTAAGATAGAAGATTCGGTGGCGAATTCGGGTATTGAAACCGGACTTTGTAGCTTGTTTTTGCGCCACACTTCTGCTAGCTTGGTGATTCAAGAAAATGCTGACCCGGATGTACTTAAGGATTTAGCTAACTTTTTGGCTAAACTTGTACCGGAGGGCGCGAGTTACATTCACGATGCGGAAGGCCCCGACGATATGCCGGCGCACATTCGCACTGCGCTGACTCATACTTCCGAACAAATCCCGATCGCGCGCGGTAGATTATTGTTAGGAACTTGGCAGGGAATTTATCTCTGGGAACACCGCCAGCGTGGCCACTTTCGCGAATTGGTCGTTCACGTCAGCGGCGTTTGATGGGAATTTGTACCTCGCTGATTTTAGTTGCTTCTGCCGTCATCGGAGAGTTGTAAAAAAAGCGGCGCGGCGGCCCGACTATTTCGTATTCGGGATGTTCTTGAAGCCAATCTTTAAGTTTCTGGAGGTTATTTTCGTAACTTTCCCAAGTGTAGGCCCCGCGCGCGCCAATACTGACAACTGTCATCGGTGAAGTATCAGTGACTTCCACAGCAGAGTTAACGCTGCTGGGGGCGATGTTTGGTGCGGGATACAGGAAGGAAACTTCTGCAACCGGAACTTTATCGATTTGCTCGGAAGTTTCCGTGTAGCGCGCTTCTACTGGCGTTGTCATCGCAATTTGATTGTTGCTGATGTGTTCAAATAAGGGATTGAAGGCGATTCCTGTAGCTTGTCGCAAATCGCCTGCGTGGGTGTAGGTGACAGCGCGGTACTGAGGATATTGCTTAACTTCTATGACGCCAATCTGTGCCGGCTCAGGGAATCCACTAGGTAATGTCATTTTAGATTTTAGATTTTAGATACTTCGGCTTTGCTCAGTACAAGTCGCGAGCGTACAAGTTTTAGATTTTACACTAAATAATGAGGCAATACTTACTCTGCAAGGGTTTGCTAGTTGCTTGCAGTTGCGTTGGTTTGGGCAACTGCTATAAATAGGCTGAGATTGTTTGCAGCCGATCGCTCTAGCGGTACAACCATTTTAGCAGTTATTCAGGCCGCTGCTAACTGGCGATCGCCTAGAATTAGTTGAGAGATTTCTGACTTAACCTCGTAATAATACGGACGGCGCTAAGTAAGCAGAGAAACATCAATCTAGTTGTCCTTAAAAAATTAGCCTTTTTCAGGGGTGTCTGCTATTTATGTCGGAAAATATTCGGATGTGCCGGTCGATCTAGCTGTGCATTTTCAGTTATTACCACGCCGATCGCGCTCAGCAAGGCAGCTCAATTATATCGCTTTCAGGGAATGACATATGAAAAAGATTCTAGTGATTGAAGACGATCAAGTAATTAGGGAGAATATTCTCAAACTCCTCAAAGCCGAAGGTTTCGACGTGACGGGTGCAGAAAATGGGGCGCTGGGTTTAAATGCCGCGGTGTCAAGTCTTCCCGACGTGATTCTTTGCGATGTGATGATGCCGGAACTTGACGGGTACGGGGTGCTGGTGGCCTTGCGATCGCATCCTGTTACTGCTACAGTACCTTTTGTTTTTCTGACCGGTAAAGCCGATCGCTCTGAAGTGCGGCAAGGCATGGAATTGGGAGCAGATGATTACCTAACTAAACCTTTTACTAAAGCTGAGCTTGTGGGCGCGATATCCAGCCGCTTGAAAAAACAAGCAGCTTTTGCCGAACAGCAGCATAATTTGCGATCGCAAAACAACGAATTGCTGCAAGAAGCCGCCGATAAATTAGATCAGATCAAAACAAGTTTGTGCGACGCCCTAGAACGACAAGAATTCCAAGTTTACTATCAGCCGCAAATCAATGTCCAGAGCGGTAAAATTATGAGTGCAGAAGCTTTAGTGCGCTGGCTGCATCCCGAAAAAGGGCTGATTTCGCCCGCAGGATTTATTCCAGAGGCCGAAGAAACAGGATTTATTGTACAGTTAGGCGAATGGGTTTTGCAGACAGCTTGCAGGCAAATGCAAGTTTGGCAAAATGCTGGTTTTTCCGGGCTGCGGGTAGCGGTGAATCTGTCGCCGCGCCAATTTCACCAACCGGAACTCAGCAGCCGAGTTGCCCAAATTTTAGCAGAAATTGGTTTGGAACCGAGCAGTTTGGAATTAGAGCTGACCGAAAGTTTGATGGTGGAGGATGCCGAAAGGGCGATCGCGACTTTGCAGCAATTGAAAAATTTGGGAGTTTCTATCTCTATTGACGATTTCGGCACTGGCTATTCTTCTTTAAGCTATCTGACGCAATACCCCTTCGATGTTTTAAAGATCGATCGCTGTTTTATCAGCAACATTACCGACGGTTGCACAAATGCAGCGATTGTCAAAGCTATTATCGAAATGGCGCACAGTCTGTGTCTTGAAGTAATTGCCGAAGGAGTAGAGACGGAAGCAGAAAAAGATTTTCTCTGGCGCTACGAGTGCGATGCCATGCAAGGATATTTGTTCAGTCCTCCTGTGTCGGCAGCGGATTTTGAACAGTTGCTGGTGGCAGGCAAATAGAATATCGCTGAAGTTAATGGCTTTGAGATTTTAGATTGACTCCAGACATTAGTCTGGAAGCAGGAAAGTTGAACTTTTGTCTAAAATGTTTAGATTGTTCGCGACAGGAGTCTGGGCATTGTATCAGTTTGTGGGCGGTCAATCTTTGTGCTGCGACAGCCAATGAAGATTGTAAAAAATATTGATTCTCTCGTTCCCACCCTGAAAACGAGAATTATTTAATTATAGACCAATACGGTTCACTTAACATATTTATGCCCCGGAGATCCCCCTAAATCCCCCTTAAGAAGGGGGACTTTGAGGGGATTATTGTTCCCCCCTTTTTAATGGGTGTGCCAGGGAGATCGTCTTAAGTAAACCGTATTTAATTATAGACAGCGGTACTTCTGGGCTACTGTAGCTATTTCAATCTAGATCAAAATCACTAATATTTTCGATAATTTCTTCTCTCTTAAGATCAATTCTTCGGACAGTTTTTGATAGCCAACCGTAGAATAAGGGTTTCAAGGCTCCAAGGCAAGTTCGCTACCAACGAAAAATCGAGGGTTTCAGCCTAGGAACTAAAAACTGTCCAGACTATTGTTAAGATATAAGATTAATTATAAAAAAAATTGCAACAGTTTTGTAGGGTTCCCCTCACCCAGAGCCGTGCTATAGCAATCCTAAATGAATTGTGTAAATATGTAGGAGTAGGTACGGGATACTGGCACTACTCTACATATTTTGCGAATTCTAAAGGATTGCTATACACAAATTAGATGGGCGACAGCTTATCACAAAAAATGCTTTGTGCAAAAATAAGATACTCCCAGGAGTTATACCATGTCCGATTGATTGACCGAAATCAAACCAATTCGATCCAATACTCAACAAGATTAGATAAAAACTGCTATCTTTGAGTTTTTAAACTAATGCTTCGAGTTGGCTGACGGTCGGAAGTTCTAAGTCTTTGAACAAGACTGTACTGAGATAGCGTTCGCCATAGGAAGGCTGCACAAAAATTATCAATTTTCCAGCATTTTCGGGACGCTTCCCGACTTGAATTGCGGCAAACAAAGCCGCACCTGCTGAGATTCCTGACAACAATCCTTCTTCTCTGGCTAGCCGCCGGCTGTAGGCGATCGCATCTTCGTCGCTAACTGCAATTACTTCATCAATTAACTCTGGTTTCAACACTTCCGGGATGAATCCTGCACCAATCCCTTGAATTTTGTGAGCACCAGATTTGCCTCCAGAAAGCACGGGGCTGCTGGCGGGTTCAACTGCGATCGCCCTAAAACTCGGTTTCCGCTGTTTAATCGCCTCAGCAATTCCCGTAATTGTGCCGCCGGTTCCAACTCCCGCCACCAAAAAATCTACTTGACCATCAGTATCGGCCCAAATTTCCTCCGCTGTGGTTTCCCGGTGAATTTTGGGATTAGCGGGGTTCTCAAACTGTTGCAGCATGAAAGCATCGGGGGTTTCTTCGGCAATTTCTTGGGCGCGGGCGATCGCGCTTAACATCCCTTCATGTCCCGGAGTTAATTCCAACTGAGCTCCGTAAGCTTTCAGCATCGATCGGCGTTCCGTGCTCATTGTATCCGGCATAGTTAAAATCAGACTGTACCCTTTCGCCGCCGCTACCATTGCCAAAGCAATTCCAGTATTTCCTGAAGTCGGTTCCACTAAAATAGTTTTCCCCGGTTGAATTAACCCCGCTTCTTCAGCAGCCTGAATCATGCTCGCCCCGATTCGATCTTTCACCGAAGCAGCCGGATTCATCCCTTCCAATTTTGCCACAATTTGAGCAACTACTCCTTCGGCTTGGGGAATTTTATTGGGTGCATCTCACTTTAGCAAATACATCAAATTGAAAGCATGGATTGTGTGAAAATCCCCAAGATTGGGAGTATTCTAGTGTTCATCGGTTTATCGCTCAGGGAATTTATCCGCCAGATTGGGGTAAAGATGGCAGAAAGGAAAAACCTCAAGGATATTGCGATGATTAGCAGTCGTAGGGTGTGTTAGCGACAGCGTAACACACCTTAAATTAACATAAAGATGGTGCGTTACATTTGTGTATATTTGATGGTGCGTTACACTCCGTTAACGCACCCTACAAGATCGGCGATCGCACTAATTCAGACAGACCAATGAGCGATAAACACCTTAACGTTCTCAATCACCCGCCGCAGATAACCTCGGACGCTCAACAGATAACCTCTCGGCGGTCGGTGTGCATTGGGGTTCTTAGACTCCTGGCAACCTCTACATAAGTTCATTGCTGATATTAGCTGCTTGTTTTCGGTTCTGGAGATAGGCTTATACCTGCTGCTTTAAGATGGTTCACTAGGCTTTCCCAGTTAGTTCCACTCCAAACATCAGAATCATACTCTTCGTAACCTTTTGAATATAGTTTGGAGAAAAGAGATTGAAAGAATGACTTCCAACTTTCGCAAAGATATGGTAGATGTTGCTTTGTTTTTTCATAAAGCTCATCGAGGATAGCTGGTGTGCCAGAAGCATCATATATCTGCTTATTTTCCTGAACAGCCTTAAGAACTTTTTGAATATCCGATACTGAAAAGCACCCAGCCATTGGAAGAATCAGTAATTCGCCTAAGCTTTCCGCACCTCGATAACTACCTGCTTCTGAATATAGAATGACAGCTTGGTCAGCAAACTCTGGTTGTGGTGTAGAGTTGATGATACTTATCTGTATTTCTGAAGAAAGTTCCTTAAACCCTTCAACAATAATTGGTTTCAGATCATCTACCACGAGAGCTTCAAAAACCAAATTACGAATACTAGGTATTTTAAGGCTTGATTGAGTCACCGCTTTTAGGTGAGTTTTAGTAGATTCATCTAACCAATTCCAACATCGTGGGTCTGATCCAACCAATCGAAAAACGTTAGGTAAGCGACTTTCCTCTAAAGATTCTACAATAGTCAAAAGTTTTGTCCTCATCCGTTCTTCATAGACATCTGGATAGCGCCTAGAAATAGCTTGCAAAGCTAAGATCATCTGTTTTGAATAAATTAATGGCAGATCAGGTAAATCTCCACGCAGAATAGCCTTTAGAAGCAAGAATATAAGATTCTCAATTAATGATTTTTTTGCACGATCAAGATATCTAGAATTCAGAAAGACACAGGCTGTATCTAATGTGGGAGGGAATGAGGTGGTTTTGATGTCCCTTACGATTCTTGCAATTGCACTTTTTCCCTGTATAGGTTGATGCTGTAAAAGATGTTTAACGACATGAACTATGTGCATCCGAACCCTTTCTGGCTCAGGGTCAAAAAGCATTTCTTCAGCTACAAATGCGGGATGAGCGCAAAGATTTCGATCGTCCTTCAGGCGAGCAAGATCAATCTGTTCTTGGTCTGACAAAAATTCAAAATCAGCCGTTGCTGTTTTCAATAAATCTTCTTCAATGTTCTGAAGCTGTCTAATCTGTTTGGCTGCAATAGCCTGATCTAATTTGCTTATAAAATCTTGTGCCATCCGATCGCCCTGGTTTGCCAACTCTCTTATTTTTGAAATGATGTCAAAAGTGACTGCAATCCACGTTGATACGATCGATGAACGGTATGCACCTCCACGATATGCATCTATTGCTTCCAAAACATAAGACCGTGCTATTCGATCCCTTACCTTAAGAGCTAACTCATCAAGGTCTGTGAGGCGAACTTCTTTCATAATATAGTGATCTTAGGGCTATATAACTCTAGGCAATTGCTTGTCACATATATGATACAGACTATACTTCAGTCTCTGGTAAAACTGTGGCAGCACAAGTTGGCTTCCGAAGCCCAACACTCAAGATTAAGGAGTGTAACTATTTATTATCCCGAAACTTTCCCTCTTGTCAACCCCGATGGAACAAAAAGCCGAAACTTTCGGGATAATCACCCCATGGAGGATGATAGCTAGAAACATTCCGTATATTCTCCGATGACAACCAGAAACTTTTTCTCGTTTTTCTCGTTCTCAGGCTCTGCCTGGGAATGAATTTCAGGAGGCTCTGCATCCGATTTAGAGCTACGAGACAGCATTACCAGGCACGAGCCTGGTAACGATGTGGGAGCAGTGTTTTGTAGAAGATCCCGGATAGTATTTTGAGTAAGATGCAGTCGCTGATTTAAATTGAATAAGCAGGAAAAGTCATGGCGTGTTTGGGCTTGACGTAAACCTGCTGATCTCGCGTTAACTGTAGAGAATCGAAGCGCTCGCGACTCACGTAAGCTGTTACTACCTGATCTGATTCTAACACTAACTCGGTTTGAATTTCCCGCCCTAAATGAATGATGCGGCTGACTTTTGCTAATGCAAAACCAGACTCCGGCCTAGTTTGAATTTCCACGTCGTGGGGGCGCAAAAACACTACTTCAGAATGAGCGGCTCCGTTCTTGTGAGCCGTTGTACCGTTGCTGGCGAACAAACCCGCAGTATTCGGCAGCACATTTACAGGTCCAATAAAACTCATCACAAAAGCTGACGCCGGTTTGTCGTAAATTTCAGCAGGAGTGCCAACTTGTTCGACTCTACCTTTGTTCATCACCACAATTTCATCCGCTACTTCCATAGCTTCTTCTTGGTCGTGAGTAACAAAAACTGTGGTGATGTTAACTTCTTTGTGAAGGTTGTGCAGCCACGATCGCAATTCTTTGCGGACTTTAGCATCTAATGCTCCAAAAGGTTCGTCTAACAGCAGCACTTTTGGTTGAACTGCTAGAGCTCTCGCCAAAGCCACCCGCTGCCGCTGGCCCCCGGAAAGTTGCGAAGGATAGCGATCGCCCAAACCTGTCAACTGCACTAAATCCAAAAGTTCATCAACCCGCCTGCTAATTGAGTTTTTAGCAACTTTGCGAATTTCCATCGCAAAAGCAATATTTTTCTTAATAGTCATGTGTTTGAACAAAGCGTAGTGCTGAAACACAAAACCAATATGCCGTTCCTGCACCGACTGCTGGGTAGCATCCTCGCCGATCAGGTAAATATGACCCGTGTCAGGCGGTTCGAGTCCCGCAATCATCCTCAGCAGAGTCGATTTCCCGGAACCGGAAGGCCCCAACAGCGCGACTAAAGAGCCACTTTTAATTTCCAAATTCACGTTGTCAATGGCGTGAAAGGAGCCGAAGTGTTTCGATACGTTCTGAACTGTAATGCTCATGAGTTTATTTACTTATTTTAGGAGTTGACAAGCCAAACCCCACTTACTCGACAGATTTACAGTAGTATATCCTGAAAATAATATTTTGCAAGGTCTGTAACTTTTTGTATTGTATTTCCAGCCCTCCTGATGGGGACGGCGCTTGAAAGTTGAGGCTAAGAGTCGGAATAGTTAACCCGCGAGGGTTTCGAGAGGTGGCTGTATCGCCCGCGGGCGATGGTCCGAGAATAAGCAATGCTGAAAATACGCAGAAACCGGGTTTGATGGACGAAAAAACTGCATCAAAACCTTTAAAACCTTTAATCCCCCTCAAAAACCCGGTTTCTTTGCTGTAGATCGATATTTGACGGCTGCCGACAATTCCCCGACTCCCGGCGATATTGAAAATTTCAGGTAGGAATTGCTCAATCTGAGCTGCGATCGCACACAATTTAGATCACAATAGTTAATTCAGAAGCCCGCCAGCTTCACCTTTGAGAAACTACCAAGAATAAGTTCTAACAGAGACACCACTATGGGAAAACCAACAGGCTTTATCGAATTCTTGCGCGAATTGCCCTCCGAACTCTCACCAGTCGAGAGAGTCCACAACTGGGACGAATTTCACCTACCGATGGAGGAAGACAAACTCCGCAGCCAAGGCGCGCGCTGCATGGACTGCGGCATTCCATTTTGCCACACGGGTTCCCTGATTAGCGGCATGGCCAGCGGCTGCCCGATCAACAACCTCATCCCCGAATGGAACGACCTAGTATATCGCGGACTCTGGAAAGAAGCCCTTGACAGACTCCACAAAACCAACAACTTCCCCGAATTCACCGGCAGAGTCTGTCCCGCCCCCTGCGAAGGCGCTTGCGTGCTCGGCATCAACAACCCGCCGGTGACAATCAAAAACATCGAAGTCGCAATTATCGACAAAGGCTGGGATGAAGGCTGGATTACCGCTGAAGTGCCCGCCAAACGCACGGGCAAAAAAATCGCCGTTATCGGTTCCGGGCCCGCTGGTTTGTCGGCTGCAGCGCAACTGAACAAAGCAGGTCATTTGGTAACTGTATACGAAAGAGCCGATCGACCGGGAGGCCTGCTAATGTATGGCATCCCCAACATGAAGCTAGACAAAGAACAAGTCGTGATGCGCCGCCTCAAAGTCCTCGAAGACGAAGGCGTGACATTCGTTTGCAACACCGAAGTTGGGAAAGACTTACCAGCCGAACAACTGCTAAAAGAATACGACTCAGTTGTGCTTTGTACCGGCGCGACAAAACCCCGCGACTTAGGAATCGAAGGGCGGGAATTAAAAGGCATCCATTTCGCGATGGACTTTTTGACAGCGAACACCAAAGCAGTTTTAGACAAGAGCACCAACGACAACTTCATCTCCGCCGAAGGCAAAGATATCGTGATTATCGGCGGTGGCGACACAGGCACCGACTGCGTGGGCACCTCCATTCGCCACGGCTGCAAAAGCTTGGTACAGCTAGAAATCTTGCCCAAACCTCCTTCAGAACGCGCGGCCAACAATCCCTGGCCCGAATGGCCGAAAGTCTACCGCTTGGATTACGGCCAAGAAGAAGCCGCTGCCAAATTCGGCGACGACCCCCGTGGCTATCTCACCACGGCGACAAGGTTTGAGGGCGACGAAAACGGCAACGTCAAAGCCGTGCACACCGTTGAGGTGGAGTGGGCGAAAAACGAGAAAGGACAGTTCATTCCGAAGCAAATCGCGGGCACCGAAAAAGTGTTGCCGGCGCAGCTTGTGTTGCTAGCGATGGGCTTCCTGGGCCCGGAACAGCCCTTGCTGGATGACTTGGGATTGGAACGCGACGCGCGCAGCAATGTGAAGGCGGAGCACGAAAAATATACCACCAGCATTCCGGGAGTTTTCGCGGCGGGGGACTGTCGCCGGGGACAAAGTTTGATTGTTTGGGCGATTAATGAAGGGCGCGGCGTGGCCCGCGAGTGCGACCTTTATTTGATGGGTGAGACGGATTTACCTTAGTTTGTAGGTGTGGGTCGATCGAGATTGTTTGATTTCCGATAATTTATTAGGCCATTAGGGGCGGGTTTACAATATTTTTGGTTTTTCAATCAAAATATTGTAAACCCGCCCTTTGTATCTTGAAATAGGTAGATTGGGATTTACCGTGTTCGTGGGGGCTGGTTTACGAGATTATGGATTTTAGGCAAATATTATTGGTGAAACCAGCCCCTACAAATCTCTCGATTTGGGATAATTTTCGTGAATAAATTCCGATAATTTATTATGTCTGTGGGGGCTGGTTTTACCAACAATATTTGAGGCTCACAAACAATCTACAAAAACCCGCCCCCACCCAACCAATAACCCTCAACCAAAATTCAACGGATCGACATCAATAGTTAAACTAACAGAACGCGAAGTGCGATCGCGCAACCCGATCAAATCCGACAAATCCACCGACTCATCCACAGGCAACTTCAGCAAAATCTGCCACCGATAGCGATTCGCCACCCGCATAATCGCCGCCGGTGCAGGCCCCAACATCTCGCAGCCAGTCACCGAAAGTCGATCGATATACTGTTGACAAACAGACGCCAACTGTACCGCAGTCACCGCAACTTCCGCCGCATCAACACTACTCAACCGCAACAAAACCAACCGCCCCGAAGGTGGATAATTCAACAGCGCCCTTTCTGCTAATTCCGTCTCCACAAAACCCGCATATTCATGCCGCCTCACAGCTTGAATTACCCGGTGTTCGGGAGTGTAAGTTTGAATAATTACCCGCCCCGGATCGTCGCCTCTGCCCGCACGTCCCGCAACTTGAGTTAATGTTTGAAAAGCTCGTTCGCTGGCCCGATAATCCGATAAATTTAGCAACCCGTCAGCCGAGACAACTCCTACCAACGTGACTCCAGCTAAATCTAACCCTTTCGTCAGCATTTGCGTCCCCAACAAAATGTCAGCTTCCCCATTAGCAAATTGAGTTAACAATCTGCGGTGGTCGCCCTTATTTCTAGTAGTGTCGCTATCAAACCGAATTGCCCGCAATTCGGGAAATAATCTCGTTAATTCCTGTTCCACTCGCTGAGTGCCGCTGCCGAAGTTTTTGAAGTAAGGAGAACTGCAATCTGGACAGTTTTGAGGGTGTCGTTCCGTGTGGTTGCAGTAGTGACAGCGCAATATTTCTGCGGTTCCTTCGCCGACGTGGTGATAGGAAAGCGAAACATCGCAATTCGGGCATTCCATCACATAGCCGCAACTCCGACAAGAGACAAAGGTACTGTGTCCTCTTCTGTGAATAAATAGAATACCTTGCTGTTGTCTTGCTTGCAATTGTTCCAGGGCGTTTTGCAGGGAATTGCTAAAAATTGAGCGGTTGCCTTGCCGCAATTCTTGCCGCATATCGACTACTTCCACGGGCGGCATCGGGCGGGAATAAATGCGATTTGGTAATGATAAATAATGGATGTTTGGTAACGAGTAATAATCTCGGCGCGTCCCCACTAATGTCTCTAAGGCTGGCGTTGCAGAACCTAAAATTAAGGGACAATTTTCTAATTCTGCCCGCCATTTGGCAACAGTGCGGGCGTGGTAGCAGGGGGCTGGTTGGTCTTGTTTGAAGCTGCTGTCGTGTTCTTCGTCGAGGATAATTAAGCCGAGGCGAGGTAAAGGTGCAAAAATGGCCGATCGCGTGCCGATGACAATTTGCGGCGTTCCAGTCAGCATCTGCCGCCATGTATCGTAACGTTCGCCGTCGGATAGCCCGCTGTGGTACACGCAAATTTGCTCGCCAAACCGGGCGCGGAATCTGTCTGTCAGTTGCGGTGTCAACCCGATTTCGGGAACCAGCACGAGGGCGGATTTACCGCTGGCGAGGATTGGGGCGATCGCCTGCAAATACACTTCAGTCTTACCAGAACCTGTAACGCCGTGCAGCAGCACTTGACGGAATCCCGAAAAACTGTTAATAAACGCTAAAGCTTCAGCTTGAAAATGAGTTAAATTTTTCGGCGCATCGGGTAATTGAGCAATTCCGCGATCTGCCCTGAGCACTTCCCTTTGGTCAATTACAACGCTACCTTTTTGCTCCAAATTTTTGACAACCGAAGAACTTGCGCTGCAAATCCTCAGTAAATCATTCATCCACATTTCACCGCCGCCGCGCCGCAAAACTTCCAATACTTCTTGTTGCCGCTTGGTTAAATCTGTGACAAATGCACTGGGAATTAATGTCACCGCCGGTTTGAGTTGTGGTTTGGGAGGATGGGGCGGTTCTAAATAACTTTCTACCCAACCGCGTTGCAATAAATCTTTCAATCCCCGATAACTTCCCTTGACTTGGCGCTGAAGATATTGCCAAGTGTAATCACCGTTTTTTTGAGCTTGCAGCAATTGCAAGATTTGACTAGCGGCGGGATTGAGAAATGTTTCGGCATTCGGAGAAATGGCTTCTTTAATTAACCTAATTCGGCGCACGGAACGGCTTAACAAACCGGGCGGCAGCGATGCTCTAATTACTTGAATTAATGATGTGCAATAATAGGTGGATACACGTTCGATCAATTCCCAGTAAGTAGGCGGGAAAAATCCAGTGCTGACAATATCTTCGACATCTTTCACCCGCGCCGGATCTAAGTCGGTTGGCAGTTGAGAAATGAACCGAATCGCGATCGCCCCTACCTGTTGACTGCCAAAGGGTACACTCAAAATATCCCCCGGCTGCACATTCAATTCCGCAGGTAAACGATAGGTAAATAACTTATTTTCCTCCCCCGGCGAATCCCCCGCGCTCCTGAAAGGAGAGTCCACCAACACCTCGATCCACTCTGCGCGCACGGTGGGGCTTTGCGGCGGTTGGCTGCTACCGTAGGAGGCCCCGGCCTCTGCCGCTATAGGGGTTGACAAACCAAAAGTGACAGTAGACATAGGGTTGCACATCATACTAGGAGGAGCCGCGGTCAAATGGAGTTTTCATTATCTCTCAGTTTAGCTCGATCGATCGATCTTAGCTGCGGGAATTGGCGATCGGAATCTCGATCACGAATTCAGTCCCTTCTCCAATTGCGGAGATGCACTCCAACCTCCCGCCGTGTTTGTCCACAACAATCTGATAGCTAATTGACAATCCCAAACCCGTCCCGTGACCAACTGGTTTGGTGGTGAAAAACGGATCAAAAATTTTCGCTTTTACAGCTTCATTCATTCCCCTACCATTATCTTTGATGCTGATTCTTGCCCAATTTCCTGAAATAATAGAAGTAGTAATTGTCATCTGGATAGGGTTGGCTTCTATCTCGTCCAGGGAAGACTTTTGCTCTCGGCCCCGCAGGGCATCAACAGCATTATTAATGATGTTCATAAACACCTGATTTAATTGCCCAGCATAACACTCTACCTTGGGTAAAGATCCATAGTTTTTAATAAATTTTATAGCAGAATGACCTGGTTTTTCTTTAGTTATATGCTGCAAGATTAACAAAGTGCTGTCAATTCCTTCGTGAATATTAACTGGTTTCTTTTCACCTTCATCTACCCGCGCAAAGTTGCGTAAAGTCAACACAATTTCGCGAATGCGCTCGGAGCCAACTTTCATTGACGAAAGAGTTTTCAACAAATCTTCGCGCAGAAAGTCGATGTCAATTTTTTCCAAAAAAGCTTCAATCTCTGCATCTGTTTCGGGATACCGATCCTGGTACATTGCGAGCAATTTTAAAATGTCGCCTGCGTAGTCATTGACATAGGTAATATTGCCGTAGATGAAGTTAACGGGATTGTTGATTTCGTGGGCAATACCAGCTACTAAAATGCCCAAAGCTGACATTTTTTCGGCTTCGATCAATTTGATCTGCGTTGTTTGCTGGTTTTCCAGAGCTTTTTCTAGTGTAGACATTTTTGCTCTTAAAATATTTTCGGAATCTCTAACTTCCTCAGTGAGCTTTTTTAGCAAAGATTCTTTTTTTTGATTAATGGCTTGTAAGTGGCTGCGTTCGGTTTCCGAATTTTCGAGTTTTTCCCGCAGGATTCGATTTTCATTTTCCAGCTTTTTGATTCTGTTTTCCCAGTCGGTTGGTTCCATCGGCTATTATTTTGAACCTAAAAATAGTGTCAGAACAGTTTTATGAAGAAATTTACTTGCACCCTTTACCTAGTTAGAATCTCGGCGCACATCGCCTAGCCAATTGTGTCCGAAAAATTAAACACTTCCTTTATTTTGGTCGGTCTAAAAATCTTATCTAATATACATTCAAAATGTCAAGTTATTAATAACAAGTCTGGTTAAAACCGATCGCAACTTTTATTTCCCCCACTCGCATTTGCGGCGTTTTCCTCCGATTATTGATAAATAAGCAGGGCGATCGCAAACTTATAAAGGCGGGCCCAGCGCGAAAAATTGCCCGATTCAGACAACCTTTGTACAAAACCCGTCGGCAAGGCAAAGCGAAAATATTAAATGTGAGTGCGATCGACCGGGGGCGACGGGAAAAGTGCGATCGACTGCGCGAGCGCCCACAAGCAATCTCAAGTAACAAGCTAATTGCTCTCTCCCAGAACGCAATCACACTATAGCATTGCTGAGAAATCTCACTTTAATGTGTCGATCGTACTTACGCACCCGCACCATTTTGTGCTAAGAAATACTATTTGTGACAACATCGAGACAGCATTCTATATTTGGAGAGTAATTGATGTCAGGTAGCGAAGTTCGTGCAGATTTTTGGATGAGCGAGTACATTACCCCCTGGGATATTTACGTTCACGGCATCATCAGCGTCCTCGCTTACAAGAAAACGGCCTATCAAGAAATGTACGTAGTTCAGACCGGTACCTACGGCAAAGGCTTAGTTCTCGACGGCAAATGGCAATCTTGTACCGGCGACGAGTTTCTGTACCACGAACCGCTGGTACACCCAGCCATGATTTGTCACGGTTCACCCAAAAAAGTCCTCGTTCTCGGCGGCGGAGAAGGAGCTACAATTAGAGAAGTGCTGCGATGGAAAACAGTTGAAAAAGTCGTGATGATCGACATTGACGGCGAAGTAGTAGAAGCTTGCCGCGAACACCTGCCAGAAATGCACCAAAATGCCTTTGACGACCCCCGCTGCGAAGTAGTAATCGGCGATGCTTTGGACTATTTAGACAATACCGACAGCGATTGGGATATTGTCATTTCTGACTTGTCCGACCCCATTGAAGAAGGCCCATCTTTCCAGTTGTTTACCAAGGAGTATTTTGAGAAAGTCCGCAAGATACTGTCACCTGACGGATATTTTGTAGTACAAGCAGGCCCCGTTTCTCCGGCAGAAATGAAAATGCACGCCCGCATTGTCAACACCCTGAAATCGGTATTCCCCAACGTTCAATCCTGCACCAGCTTTATTTCTACCTACGGAGCTCCTTGGGGTTTTGCCATAGCTTCAACCCAGGAAATAAACACGCGGCCAGAACCCGAAGTTACCGACAAAATACTCGCCGAGAAAACAACTGGCGGGTTGCGGATGTTAGACGGGATTACGCTGTTGGGGTTGATGCAAGTTCCCGGTCACTTGCGGCGGGTAATCGCCGAGGAAACCGAAGTTTACACTATGGCAGCACCGCCTAAGTTTTTCGGGAAAGGTTCTGTCAGTCAGTGAAGTTAAATTGAAAGAGAAAAGTCGTTTGGAGTAACTGAGATGAACAATTTAATTCGCATACTCGCCGCCATTTTTATTCCCCCTCTGGGCGTATTTTTGACTGTCGGGATTGGCACTGATTTTTGGATCAACCTGGTTCTAACCTGTTTTTTCTGGTTTCCGGGTATGATCCACGCCATTTGGGTAATTGCCAAGCATGATCGGGGCTAGGTTGTTTGTTTGTGTTAGATATTGTTAGGTAAATCAACCCGAAGACTTGTAGATACTGTCTTGATCTGTCAAGGGGTAGCGAGCAAATAAGTTGGATCGAAAGGCTTTTGGGACTTTAAAATCCCAAAAGCCAAATGCACCAACTTCCTCATCAGAGCACCAATCACCTGCATTTTGACGCCAGCCACGACCCAATAATCGCTCACTCACGGCTGTGAGCAAAGGATTACAACGCATCGCCACCACGGCAGGCATATACAATGCCTTTCGCAGTCGGACATTTCCTGTACAAGATTCTCCGAGTTTTGCCACGCACAGAAGTTCCTGAACTACGCTCCCAGGGAGTCAAACCTGCATCTCTCTGCCAGTTGACGAGCATTTTTGTAATCTTCAATCTGACCAACTTCAGCTAACAACACAGCCGCCGTCTGTTCTCCAATTCCCGGAATCGAAGTCAAGAGCTCGCGCTGCTGTTTTAAATGCGGATGTTGGTCAAAATGAGCGCTAATCATTTTTTTGATTTCTGCTTGTTGTTCTTTGATCTAATCCAAATGAGCTTTCGTAAGGAATGAGAATTAAATAACTTCCACTCTTGAAAGTGGGATGGGCGTCCCGCCCGTCCTTCTTAGACGGGCGGGACGCCCATCCCACAATAACAATTAAAATTGTAAGTTATTTAATTCGCGATCCTAAGTTTAGCCACAGTTGCTGTAGCTGTTTCCAAACGATTCTCTTCCTGTTGATACATCTCGGTTAAAGATTCTAGTCGTCGCTATAAAGCTTGTAAATCCTTGACTTCGAGCGGGGTTGGCTTCCAAAGTGACGGTTTAATCGTCGCACAAAAACGAGCAATCAATGCTGCATCTACAGAGTCGGTTTTGGTACGCAAAATTTCGCTTTTAGCAAACCCTTTAATCCGAGCCGGATTAACCTGCATCACAGGGATTTAAGCCCCCACCTTTAGGTGGATTGTTTTTAGGCAGGGGCTTAAATCCCCTGCATAAAAACTTCGCTGTCAACCCTTCGACAAGCTCAGGGCAAGCTGTCAACTGTCAACTGTCAACTGTTAACACACTCACCTGATAGCCTGCTTCATACAGAAATTCAGCTAGGGCATCTCCGTAAATGCTCGTGGCTGACCTGCAAGCATGAAGTTCTTCGACACCTTGCTTTTTGAGCCACTGATTTAAGCTCTCAAACCCTGCGGTATTATTAGTGAACTTTTTGGGTTTTGAGCCACGTTCTTCTTTCAGTAAAACGACATGAAAGTCTTTTTGACGGCTCTCCTGACTTTATGGTATATAATGTAACAAACAATACATTTACTGTCATGGATTTTTATTTGGACTATATATTAGACTTGCCTGGAGTAAAGGTTGAAAGTTGTACTCAAATTGAGGGAAAAGTTTTATTAGGACTGAGAATTGTAGGAGAAGGTATGGTTTGTCATCATTGTCAAAATTATACCGAAAAACTGCATTAGAATCGACCAATCTTAGTAAGAGATTTACCAGTATTTGGTCGTCCTGTGTATTTAAAAATCCCACGACGGCAGTTTTACTGTTCTAATTGCCAACGTTATCCCACAGAAAAAATAAATTTTCTGGACATTAAAAGACGGCATACTCAACGATACGAACAAATATTTATGAGCGTGTCAAACAATCGAGTATGGAGCAAATTGGACGAAAAGAAGAACTAAGTTATGACGAAATAAAAGGAATATTTGATCAGGTAAACAAAATTCAAAAAAAAACAAGTTGGGAACAGTTAAACGAATTTCTCTGGACGAGATAAGTATGCGGAAAGGTCAAGGAAATTTTGTGACTGTTGTTAGTGACATTTCCAAAGGTAATTTAATTGAAATGATTGATTCTCATCGCTCCGAAGAAATCATTGAAGTCCTGATGGCACAAGCAATTGAGGTTCGAGAACAAGTTGAGGAAGTGAGTGTTGATATGTGGGGACGATTCCCTAAAGTTATCAAAAAAGTATTCCCAAATGCTCAAATTGTTATTGACAGTTTTCATGTAATGAAAGTGGTAAATCGAGATTTAAATAAATTGCGTAGAGCAGCAGGAATCACAGATAGATGTAGTAAATATTTATTGTTGAGCAATGGGTAAATCTTGATCCAGAGCAGATTGATAAATTAGAATTGACCTTAAAGAAATCAGAATGGTTGAGGATTGCGTATGAGATGAAGGAAAATTTTAGAAGAATATATGAAACTAATACCAATTTTCAAAAATCATGCAACAGTAGCTAGGGCTGACAAAATGTAATCCCATCCAGTTATAGATGCTATTGTCTCTGTAGAAAATTCTTTAAGATCAGCGCAAACTTTTTCTTTAAGACCATCTAAATCATCATAAATGTCCCAACTCAGTTCTTGTTTAATGTGCTGCCATACTCTTTCGATTGGATTCAATTCAGGGCTGTATGGTGGTTGGAATATCAAGATAACATTATCTGGTATTTTTAGCTTAGTACCATGATGAAATCTTCCATTATCTAATTGAATAATATTTAAATTATCCGGATATTGTTCTGCTAATTGATCTAAAAATATTTGAAAGCATAGACCATCTAGATGTGA